>WFXI01000038.1 GCA_015490675.1 Hydrogenothermaceae bacterium | reverse complement strand
TGTTAATTGCTTTTTTACTGCTATTGTTTAGTTTATCTTTTGCAAAGATAAAAATAACAACTACTATAAAACCTTTAGCTGATATTGTAAAAGAGATTTGCATAGATAATTGTGAGGTTAATTATGTAATTCCTGTAAATATGTCTATTCATAGTTATGAGTATAAATATTCTGATTTAAAAAAAATATACTCTTCAGATTTCTTTGTATTTATCGGTTCTGGAGAACCACAAATAAAAAAAATCATCTCAAATATAAAAGAAGAAAAATTAATTCCGGTTTATAAAATTAAAGGGATAAATTTAATAAAAAGTTATGAATTTGAAGAACATCATATAGATAAACATCAGCACGATGAAGATGAAACTTTTCATCCAGCGGTCTGGTTAGACCCTGAGAATGCAAAAATCATTGCTTCTTTTATTACTTTTAAACTCATTGAAAAAGATAACTTTAATAAAAGTATATATTTGGAAAATTATAGAATTTTTAAAGAAAAGATAGATAGCTTATTAAGCTATGGAAAAGAAAAGTTTTCTAAATTAAATAGCAAAGATTTTATTTCTTACCATTATCTTTATCCTTACTTTACAAAAAGATTTTCTTTAAATTATTTAGCAGTTATT
Source organism: Hydrogenothermaceae bacterium (assembly GCA_015490675.1). Taxonomy (GTDB): domain Bacteria; phylum Aquificota; class Aquificia; order Aquificales; family Hydrogenothermaceae; genus Hydrogenothermus. Next base: position 25,015 of record WFXI01000038.1, on the reverse strand, counting down.
GAGCTTGGTCATGGTAAAAAACCAACGATAAAACATCTTAATCGCATAATCCATTTAATAAATGAGAAAGATATTTCATCTGTTTTTGCTTCAAAGCAATTTTACAATGAAAAATATTTGAGAATAATAAAAGAGAATACAAAAGCAAAAGTTATAAAACTTGACCCTTTTGGAGAAAATAAGAGCTATATACAAATGATGAGAACTCTAATTGATAAAATTTATAAAGGTTTAAGCAGGTAAAAATGGATAACTTTCTAAAATTAAATATAGAAAAACAGTTTGCAGTAATAGGAGACAGTCACGGATGTTATTATGAACTAAAGGAACTTATAGAAAAAATCTGGGATAAATATGGTAAGGACACTTTTATTATAAGTGTTGGAGATAATATAGATAGGGGGGATTATAACTTAGATACACTAAACTACTGCATTGAGCTTTTTGAAAGAGGAAAATTTGTAGAAGTTCAGTCGAACCATATGGATAAATTTGTTAGATGGTTAAAAGGAAACAAAGTAAAGGTAAGTTTTGGCCTTCAAAAAACTGTTAATGAGTTTAATTCGCTACCTAAATCTATACAGGATAAATTAAGAGAAAAAATCTTAAGTTATTGGGAAAAGCTTCCTCTTTATATAATTGTTAATAACAATACAGTAATAGCACACGCAGGGATAAAAGATGAAGATATTGGTAAAACAAGTAAAAAAGTAAGAAAGTTTGTTTTATATGGAGCAGTCACAGGAAGGTATTTGGAAAATGGTTTTCCTGAGAGATTAGATTGGACTAAATGGAGAAAGGTTAATGAACAATCTCCTAAAATTATTTATGGTCATCAGGTTTTTGAAGAGCCTTATATAAACAATAAAGCTTATGGAATAGATACAGGTTGTGTTTTAGGTAACAAATTAACTGCATATTTACCAAAGATTGATAAGTTTGAATTTGTAAAAGCAAAAAAGCAATATTATTCTTTTGAAGAAAAATAAGGAGGTAAATCAACTGAAATTACTTCCTGAATGGTATCCTCATCATAGCACATGGACTACTTTTCCTCAAAATCCTGAAACTTTTTTTGAGTATTTAGAAGATGCACAGGATATTTTTGCTAATATGGTTTCCCTTATTAGTGAAGGGGAAAAGGTTTATATAAATGTTGACGATGAATTTCAAAAGAAAAAACTTCTAAAAAAATTAGAAAAGTATAATCCAAATTCAAACAATATTATTATTAATATAATAAAAACTAATGATGCTTGGCATAGGGATTATGGAGCTTTTATAGTTTCGAAAAATAATAGAGCATACGGATTAAAATTTAAATTTAACAGTTGGGGAGGAAAGTATCCTTACGAGTTAGATGATAAAGTTGGCGAAAAGATGTGCCAAATTTTAGGTGTAAGTTATGAAAAGGTAAATGTTGTTTTAGAAGGAGGTTCTATTGATACTAATGGAGAAACAATATTAACAACAGAAAGTTGTCTTTTAAATGAAAATAGAAATCCAAATTTATCAAAAGAAGATATAGAAAACCTTTTGAAACATTATTTTGGAGTAAAAAGTATTATCTGGCTAAAAGATGGAATAGTTGGCGATGATACTGATGGGCATATAGATGATATTACAAGGTTTGTAAATGAAAATACTATTATTACAGCTGTGGAAATAAACAAAGAAGATGAAAATTATATACCTTTACAGGAAAATCTAGAAATTTTAAAAGAAACTAATTTCAATATAATTACTATTCCTATGCCTGAGCCTCAATATTTCGATTATCCTGATTTTAAAAATTATAGACTACCTGCAAGCTATGCAAATTTTTATATTACTAATAAATATGTAATAGTGCCTGTTTTTGATAGTCCTCAAGATAAAGAAGCTATTGAGATTTTACAGTCTATTTTTGTTGACAGAAAAGTTATAGGGTTATATGCTTATCCTATAATAATAGGTCTTGGTGCATTTCATTGCTTGACTATGAATGTACCAAAACTTAAAGGATTAAAATGAAAGAATTTATTTTATTTATTCATATAGTCTTTGCTTCTTTATGGATAGGGGGAATGCTTTTTATGGCAATAGTTTTGTCTCCCTATGTAAAAAAACTTCCTTTAAGCACAAAGATATTCCAAGAAGTTGGAAAAAGATATAGCATAGTTGGAACAGTTATAGGTCTCCCTGTTTTGTTTATAACAGGTGCTTTAAATGCTGTTAATATTACAGGAATAGATTTTTTTTCATTAATGAAAAGTAATTTAGGATATGCAATTATCTTAAAAGAAAAATTGTTTTTTTTCCTGTTAACTGTAATTTTAGCAGTTTTTCACGATTTTTACTTAGGTCCTAGGGCAAATTTGTCTAAAAAAATAAAGTTTATAACCAGAATTGTAGGAGTTATAAATTTAATAATCGGTTTAATTATAATATTTTTAGCAGTTAAATTAAGATTTGGTGGTGAATAATGTTTTATGTTTCTAAAGTAAGTTTATTATTTTTCCTTCTTGCTCTTGTAGGACTGTTCTTATCTTTAGTATTAAAAGCAACCTCTTTGGATTTTACTCATTATGGCAAACTGGCAGTATTTGGCTTTATTTTACCTACTATATTAGGAGCTTTTTACCAAATTATTCCAAATTCACAACAACAAAAATTACATTCTGAATGGATAGGCTATATAGTTTTTGTTTTGTCTGTTTTAAATCTTTATTATCTTTACATAAATGACTTTGAAAAATCATCTTTTTTTATAGTGGCAATTTCTCTTTTAACAGTTATACATCTAGCTTTTGTTATAAAGAATTTAAAACCTTTAACTGTTAAGTTTTTAGTTTTTGCGAATATTTTTATGGTTTTATCTGCTGTATTTTTACTTTTATCTGTAAAAAATCCTCAATTTTCTCTTCAAATAGCAATCCATACATTTACAATTGGAGTTATGGTTAATGCTGTTTTAGGAGTTCAAACTGCATGGATACCTATGATATATATGAGGCAGTTAGGAGAGACAAAAGTTGCGAAGTTATTTTTAAGTTTATCTGTCTATCTTCATCAGATAATAATTCTAGGAGTTTTAACAGGATTTTACTTTGGAAATTATAAATTAGTAAGCGGGTTTGCTTTAATAGAACTTGCTTTCATAATCCTATTTTTGAAATTTGTGTTTTATGATAGTATAAAGCCTCAATTAAAATTACATGGGATTCCTTATCAAATTAAATTTTTCCTAACAGGTCAAATATTATTAATTGTTGGTTTAGTAATTGCTCATATAATAAGTATTTCTAACAAGTTTGAACTTATACCTTACCATATAGATTTTATGGTTTACGGTTTTGCAGTATTTACAATAATAGGAGGAATGGTTCATTTATCTCCGAGAATTATATGGAATTTGGTTTACATCAAAAAAGCTCAAGCTATGAAGCAAATTCCAAATGTAAAGGGTGTTATTTCTAGGAATAAAGCAGAAAAACTTTATATAGTTGCTTTAGCTGGGTATATTACTTTTCTAGTTTTAGATTTTATGTTTGGTAACACTATTTCAAGTTTAGTTTACATAACTATTTTATTTATTGTTATATTTGGATTTTTAATTGATTTTTATAGACTTTATGTTTTATAGTTTGCCTGAATAAATTCTCTTAATTCTTCTCTTTTGTCAGTTATAACGAAAACTTCTTGAACTGTAGAACCTTTTTTTAGTAGTAGTTTTGCTCCTGCCTCTGTATCATATTGATAGGTTAATCTAACCTTTCCAGGTCTTCCTTTTGGTGTTGTTTTTATTCTTCCGGGGATAATTGATTTTACTAACCCTTTTTTAACTAATTCTTCTAAAGCTTCTTCTCCATCTTCTATAATGTGATGTTCTTTTTTTATTCCCTTTTTTCTGTATTTCATTGTTTTTAACAGGGGGCAATGAAGCCCCTTTTATTTTAAAAAGGTTTTTCTGGAACATTTTCCCAGTCTTTTAAAAATCTTTCAAGACCTATATCCGTTAATGGATGTTTCGCAAGTTGAGCTATTACTTTGTAAGGAATTGTTGCAATATCTGCTCCAATAACTGCAGATTCAATTACATGTAGAGGGTGTCTTACTGATGCAACAATGATTTCTGTATCAAAGTCATAATTATCTCTAATTGTTTTTATGTCAGCAATTAAATCTAATCCTGTATGGCTAATATCGTCTAATCTTCCTACAAAAGGTGATATGTAAGATGCTCCTGCTTTCATTGCAAGTAGAGCCTGTGCAGGTGAAAAAATAAGAGTTACATTTGTTTTTATACCTTTATACTCAAAGTGCTTTACAGCTTTTAATCCTTCTACAGTCATAGGTATTTTAATAACAACATTGCTTCCAAGCTCTGCTAGCATTTCCCCTTCTCTTACCATTCCTTCAAAGTCTGTACTGGCAACCTCTAAGCTAACTGGTTTATCAGGAATTTCTGCTAAGATTTCTTTGACAACTTCCATAAAAGGTCTTCCAGTTTTTGCAATTAATGTAGGATTTGTTGTAACTCCATCTAGTATTTTTAAAGAGTTTGCTTCTCTAATTTCTTCAATATTAGCTGTGTCTATGAAAAATTTCATCTACTTACCTCCGTATAATTTGTTTACCTTATTATATTCTTTTTCGAACCTTGTTTTTATCCATTTTCTATCAAGCCATTCTATTGGATGAACTTCTACTCCTTGAACTATCACTCCAAAATGTAAGTGGTCTCCAACAGCAAGACCTGTAGTATCTGTAAGCCCAATAATTGTTCCTTTAGAGACTCTATCACCTTCCTTTACTTTAAATTCTGCTAAATGAGAGTATATACTAAATATTCCCATTCCGTGCTCTATAATTACAGTGTTTCCATATATACCTAGATAACCAGCATAAACAACAACCCCATTATTGGCAGCACCAACAGGAGCATTCTTTATAGAAGCAAAATCCATTCCTTTATGATATGCATCTGCACCTTTTATTATTTTGCCTTTATATTTATACTTTCTGTAATCTGCAAATCCTCCAAGCATTTTAGAATTTTTTAGTTGTTTAAATGCTCCTTTAAATAATGGTTTGTTTATTGAAACCTTTTTTGTGATACTATGAATAAAATCTTCATTTTTCTTTCTTAAAGTTTTGTTTACATACTTGAAAAGTTCTATAGGGTCATTTGATTCAAAGCCATCCTCTTCAGCTAAAGGTTTAACTTTTGTTTCTATAAAACTATCTGACAGGTTAATTACGCTTCTTTTATATCTTTTTCTTTTAAAGAAATATATTAACGAATGACTAGCCCTATTCCCTGCTCTATCCACTGCATAAACAATAATTGGTTTTTTCTTATTCCACCAGTAAGGGTAAGGAAAAGCACATCCATAAATAGATGGATTTTTAAACATTCCATTAAAGCAGTTAAAATCTAATTCACCAACTTTAACTCCTGTTTTTTCTATATCTTTAGAAACTCTAAAAAATACAAATCCTGTTCCACCATTCATTATAGAAGCAGGAGAAGATAAAACACTTAAAGTAGGTGGTGTTAAGTCTACTTCTACATTTAGCTCTATTTTTTGAGTGTTAGAGAGCAGAGAACCATCTTTAGCAACAAAAAGTAATTTAGCTTTTCCTTCCCTTAAACCAAGTTTTCTTGCTTTTATCTCAAAAGTATACTCTTTTGAGTTTATTCCTTCTGGAATGTTTTTATCTTCTAGCAGTTTTATATTTTTGTTGTTTTGTAAAATAAACACTTCCACTGATTTTATTCCTGGATTGTTATCAGATACTTTAAAAGATATTTCTTTTCTTGCACCAATATATTGAGGTTTTTTATTAAATGAGATTTCAGGTTTCGTAAAATCTATTATTCCTTTATAGTAAGAGTATCCACCACCAATAGCAATAATTATTAGTAATAATAAAAACAGTCTTAATCTCAATCCAGCCCTCCTATATTCTTACAGTAATATTTTTTTCTTTTAGATATAGTTTTACTTCTTCTATTGTTAGCTCTTTGAAATGAAACAATGATGCTGCAAGTGCTGCATCAGCTTTTCCTTCTGTAAAAGCTTCGTAGAAATGCTCTTTACTTCCTGCACCACCAGAGGCTATTACAGGAATAGAAACAGCTTCGCTTATAGCTCTTGTAAGCTCTATATCGTATCCAGATTTTGTTCCATCTTTATCCATAGATGTTAGCAAAATTTCACCAGCTCCAAGGTCTTCAACCATTTTTGCCCATTCTATCGCATCCTTTCCTGTAGGTGTTCTACCTCCGTTTATATAAACTTCCCAGCCACCGTTTTCTTTTCTCTTTGCATCAATTGCAACTACGATGGTAGATGAGCCAAATCTAATTGCAGCATCTTTTACAAGCTGTGGATTTTTTACCGCTGCAGAATTTATAGAAACTTTATCTGCTCCACTTTCTAAAAGTTTTCTAATATCCTCTAGACTTCTAACTCCTCCACCAACTGTTAAAGGCATAAATACAGTTTCAGCAGTTTCTTTTACAACATCTAGTATAATGTCCCTGTCTTCTGCAGAAGCTGTTATATCTAAGAACACAAGCTCATCTGCTCCTGCTTCATCATAAGCCTTCGCAGCCTCAACAGGATCACCAGCATCTATCAAATTAACAAAGTTAACCCCTTTTACAACCCTACCTTTATTAACATCAAGACAGGGAATAATTCTCTTTGCAAGCATTAAGCTTATTCCTCTCTCTGTTTATGTTTGCAACCACAATTTTTATCACAATGATGCATTTTCATATCCATCATTTTCATTTTTCCCATAGGAAATTCTTCCCATTTTTTGTTGTAATTATCATAAAGCCAGCTTGCAACGGCTAATTTTTCTTCTTCTGTCATATTTTTACCAATAGGTGGCATTACTCCAAATTTCTTTAATGCCATAGGTAAACATTTTGCCTTTTCTGCAGAAGGGTTAGTAATATAATCAACCACGAATTTTACAAAATCTTCTTTCTTTGGATAGAAATACTTTATTCTTGCAGACACTTCTGGAAAAGGTGGTGCTTTAATAGGTGGTTTCTTTCCTGCTTTTACCATACTTTCAATTTCTTTCATTTTTTCCATAGTAATTTCAGATAAGTGGCAAGAGGAACAGTATTTTTTATAAACCTCAAAACCATCAACAGCAAAAGAACTTGTTGCAAATGCTAACACTCCAACGAATAAAGCTTTTAATGTTTTCATAGTAAATTCTCCTTTATATCAGGCAAGTTCTCTATTTCTTCATAAGGGAAATTCTTTAAATATTCTCTAAAGGATACATCTACAGGAATTCCTTCTCTTTGCAGTAAAAATTTTAATTTTGAAAATATTTTCTCTCCTTGTTTATCTAAATCCATAAGTAAAACACATAAATTTGCAAACTCTAATTCTTCTACAATGTCGTAGAATTTTTTACCTTTTATTGGATAAATATTTTCAACTCCATATAAACTAAGTTTTTTTACATCATTTTTCCCTTCAACTACTATATATGTGCTTTCTTCTTTCGAAATATTTACAAGTTTATCAATCCAGTCTTTAAAAGAGTTAAACTCCATTTTTTTTCTTGCGAGAAAATAAATTCTTTAAAAATTCTATTATCTTTTCAATTACTAGTTTTAAAGAACTTCTATCACTTTTATCTTCCTTTAATCTTGACCTTACATAATCTTCCCCTTTATATTCTTTTAAATATGCAACAACCTCTGATAAAACCTCAAGAGGATTAAAAGGTTTAGACATTATTTGATTAACACCTAAGCTTTCAAAATACTCTCTGTCTTCATCAGAAATGTTTTCTGTTAGTATGATAAAAGGAATTTGAAGTTCTAATTTTTTTATGAAGTGAACTATCTGAACTGCAGGTTTCCCACCTACATAAACTTCTGAAATTATTCCATCAATGTCTGAATTTTCCTGTATATACTTTTTTGCTTCTTCAATATCTGTAAAATAAATAATTTCTGACTCACTAAGGCTAGCTACTTCATTTAAAACTTCATAAGTTTCTTTGTTGTCATCAAGTAAGATTATTTTCATATCTCTTACCTCTAAACAAATTTTATTTCAGGGACTTTAGGAATAAATCCTTTTTCTTCTGCTTCCTGTAAGAATTTAACAATAGCTAGCCTACCTCTGTCCCCATAATCTACTGTTAGCTCATTTACATACATCCCAATAAATTTATCTGCCTTTTCTTTGTTCAAATCTCTGGCATATTTCATAGCAAAATCCACTGCTTCTTCTCTATGCTCTAAGGAATATTTTATACTTTCTCTTAAAATTTCACTTACATCTTTCATAACTTCTTCGCCAAGGTCTTTTCTTATAACATTTCCACCAAGAGGTAGTGGTAATCCTTCTGTTTTCTCATACCACCATTTTCCTAAATCAACAATACAATTTAAGCCCTCATCTTTATATGTTAATTGCCCTTCGTGTATTATTAAACCAGCATCATATTTCCCTTCTTTTACAGCAGGAATAATTTGGTCAAAAGGAACAACTTCATAATTAAATTTATTAGTTCCTAAAAATAAAGATAATGCTAAAAATGCAGAAGTTAAAGTTCCTGGAATTGCTATTTTTACCTCTTTTAATTTTTCTACAGGAATATTTTCTTTAGAAACTACCATAGGACCATAGTTATCGCCCATACTTGCACCGCTAGAAAGAAGTGCATATTTATCAGCTATGTAAGGGAAAGCATGGATAGATACAGCTGAAACTTCGTAAACTCCCTCTAGGGCTTTTTTATTTAAAGTTTCAATATCTGCTAAAACATCGATAAACTCATAACCTTTAGTGTCTATCTTTTTTTCGTTTATTGCATAAAACATAAATGCATCGTCGGAATCAGGGCTGTGAGCTATATGTATTTTCAATCTAAAAACCTCAATATTTTTACTAACTAAAGCTAATTTTAACTTAAATTAAGCTTTTTTGCCAAAATTTTAAAATCTTCAAATAAAGGAGCTTCTATTTTTACTTTTTTCTGCAAAAATGGATGAATGAATTGTAAGCTTTTTGCGTGAAGCATCTGTCTTTTTACACTTTTTAATAAAGGGTCTTTTATAGTTTTATATCCATATGTTTTATCCCCGACTATTGGATGACCAGTCTTTGATAAGTGTATTCTTATTTGATGTTTTCTTCCTGTTTTTATATCTATTTCAAAAAGTGAGTAATTTTGAGTTGTTTTGAGTGTATAAACTGTAGATTTTGCAGGTTTATTCTCTATATTTATTGATATAACTTTTTTCTTAAAATTAGCCTTGTTATGAGATATTGCTATATATAATTTCTTTACTTTTTTATCCTCCCAAAGTTTTTTAAATTTTTCAAAAATTTTGTAGTTTTTGGCAAAAAGTAATACTCCTGAGGTTTCTAAATCTATTCTATGTATTGCTTTTATAGGTTTACCAAATTTTTTTCTAAGTAAATCTTCAATTGAGCCTTTTTTGTTCTCTGAAATGTAAAAAGGTGGTTTGTTAACTGCAAGTATATAGTCGTCTTCGTAAATTATATTCTTATCTGAAAATTTAAAGAAATTATTTTCATCTTCAAAGTATGGAACCTCTACAACATCACCAACATTTAATAAATGGTTTGCTATCCATATCCTTTTACTATTTACTAAGACATTTTTTGTGTCTATTAGCTGTTTTGCTTTACTTTTAGATATATCTAATTTTTCTGATAAAAAGTCCTTCAGATTTTTTTGTTTATCTACAAATAGTTTTTTCATAGCACTTTAAATTATAACTTATTTGTGGTATATTACTAAGCTTAAATAAGCACACCTCCTGCTACAAGGGTTGCCCTTTGTGGTGATTAGGAGGTGGAAGAAAAAACCCTTAAGGAGGATTTAGTATGCCTTTTGAAATCACTATGAGAGAACTTCTCGAGGCTGGGGTTCACTTCGGTCATCAAGTTAGAAGATGGAACCCTAAAATGGCACCTTACATCTTCACAAAAAGAAATGGTATTCACATCATTGACCTTGCAAAAACAATTCCTTTATTCAAAGTAGCTTGGGAATTTGTTAGAGATGAAGTGGCAAAAGGTGCAGATGTTTTATTTGTTGGAACAAAAAAACAAGCTCAGGCTATCATTGAAGAACAGGCTCAAAGATGTGGTGCCTATTACATTAACCAAAGATGGTTAGGAGGACTTTTAACGAACTTCCAGACTGTAAGAAAGTCTATTGAAAAGTTAAAAAGACTTGAAAGAATGGAAGCAGAGGGAGCTTTTGATATACTTCCTAAAAAAGAAGTTGTAAAGATTAAAAAGAAAAAAGAAAAGTTAGAAAGGTTCCTTAAGGGAATCAAAGATATGGAAAAGCTTCCTGATATTATCTATATAGTAGATACTGTTAGAGAAGATATTGCTGTAAGAGAAGCTAAAAAACTTGGAATTCCTGTTGTTGCAATAGCTGATACAAACTGTGACCCTGATTTAATAGATTATCCAATTCCTGGAAATGATGATGCTATTAAAGCTATAAACCTTATTACAACTAAAATTGCAGATGCAGTTTTAGAAGGAAAATCAATGAGAGAAACTGCTGGTGAAGCTGTTGCATCTGATGATATAGAAGCAGCACTTATGGAAAAGGCTGTTAAAGAAGGTGTTGCTGAAGTAGGGCCAGCAGTAGAATCAGGAATTACAGGTTCTAATAATCCTGATAAAGAGAAAAAAGTTGAAGAAGTTGTAGAAAAAGAAATTAAAGAAGCAAAGGAGGAGACTGCATAATGGCAGTAGATGCAAAATTAGTTAAAAAATTAAGAGAAATGACTGGGGCTGGAATGCTTGATTGTAAAAAAGCCCTAGAAGAGACAAATGGCAATCTAGAAGAAGCTGTAGAGCTTTTAAGAAAAAAAGGAATAGCTAAAGCTGCTAAAAAAGCAGGAAGAGAAACAAAAGAAGGTTTAATTCACTCATATATCCACGCTGGTGGAAGAGTTGGTGTTTTATTGGAACTTAACTGTGAAACAGACTTTGTTGCTAGAAATGAAACATTTAAAGAACTTGCAAATGAACTAGCCCTCCAAATTGCTGCTATGAAACCTAAGTGGGTAAGCAGAGAAGATGTTCCTGAAGAAATAGTTGCTAAAGAAGGAGAGATTGCAAGGGAAGCTGCTATTGCTGAAGGAAAACCTGAACATATAGCAGAAAAAATAGCAGAAGGAAAGGTAAACAAATTCTTCCAAGAAAACTGTCTATTGGAACAAAAATACATAAAAGATGAATCTAAAACTGTTGAAGAATTAATAAAAGAATACATCGCTAAAATTGGAGAAAACATACAGGTAGGAAGATTCTGCAGATTTGAAATAGGGGAGTAATCTTGTCTTTAAAATACAAGAGAATCCTTTTAAAACTATCTGGAGAAGCCTTAATGGGCGACCTCGATTTTGGGGTCGACCCTTCATTTATTAGAAATCTAGCCAAAGAAATAAAACAGGTTTATGAACTTGGAGTTCAGATAGCTATTGTTATTGGTGGTGGAAATATTTTCAGGGGAGTTCAAGGAAAGTCTTTAGGTCTAGATAGGGCAACTGCAGATTATATGGGTATGCTTGCAACAGTTATGAATGCCCTTGCTCTTCAAGATACTCTTGAGAAAGAGGAAGTTCCTACAAGAGTAATGTCTGCAATAGAAATGAGGCAAATTGCAGAACCTTATATTAGAAGAAGAGCTATCAGACACCTAGAAAAAGGTAGAATAGTTATCTTTGCAGCTGGGACAGGAAGTCCATTTTTTACAACAGATACTACAGGGGCATTAAGGGCTGCAGAAATAAAGGCAGATGTGTTATTAAAAGCAACAAAAGTAGATGGAATTTATGATAAAGACCCTGCAAAATATCCAGATGCAAAACTACTAAAAGAGGTATCATACTTAGAAGCCCTAGAAAAAGACCTTAGAGTTATGGATCACACAGCTTTAACTTTATGTAAAGAAAACAACCTTCCAATTATAGTGTTTAACATAAAAAAACAAAATGCTTTAAAAGATATAGTAGAAGGTAAACCTGTTGGTTCAATTGTAAAAAATTAATATCAGTCATTGTCAAAATGAAAAATTTGTTTCAATATAAAATAACCAATCTTAAAATCCTCTAGGAGATAAAAATGGATGAAAAGAAGCTAAGAGAAAATCCTTTTATGACTAATATGAAATTTCTTCAAGAATTCAAAGAAGAAACAGAATTCGATAGAATCCTGAAACTTTTAACTGTTCCATCAAAAAGTGGAGTTTATATATCAAGGTACGATATAAAGAAAATAGGACAGATTGTCGGTGTTGATGAACCAGTAAAAGAAAGAAAAGAAATGCTGAAAGATATTTTTATCTATGCAAAGCAAATGAATAAAATAAAAGAAGTTTTAGATGCACTTATAGATTTTATAGATTATAAAATTTCACAATACGAAGAAGTAGAAAATAACTTTCCTAAAAGTTCTACAATTACACAACTATGGATAAAAAGAGCTAAAAAGACAAAGAGCATAATTGAAACTATGAAAAAAGAATACGATGTTTTAAAAGACATTTATAAATAGGGAGGAGAAAATTGAAAGTCCTGTATATACACGGGTTTAATTCTGCAGGTTATGGAGAAAAGATTAACCATTTAAAAAAATATTTTGGTGATGAAAATGTAATTGCTCCTACCCTTCCATACGACCCTAAAAAAGCGATGAAACAGTTAGAGTTTCTTGTAGAGGCTATAAAAGATAAAGATAAACTATTACTTGTTGGAACTTCTTTAGGTGGTTTTTACGCACTTTATTTAGCAAATAAATATAAAGTTCCAGCTGTTTTAATAAATCCATCAACAGACCCGTATAACTCTTTAAAAAGTCAGGTAGGACCTCAAATAAACTATAAATCTAATGAAGAGTATATTTTTACAGAAGAGCATTTAAATAGCTTAAAAGATTACTATGTTCCGGAAGATAAGCAGAGAGAAATAAAAGATTTAGTTTTTGTTTATTTAGATGAAGAAGACGAACTTCTAGATAGTAAGAAAACTGCTGAATACTTTGGAGAAAAGGGTATTTATACAAAAATGTTCCCCGGAGGAAACCATAGATTTACTCATATGCCAGAGCTTTTAGAAGATTTAGCTACAAAACAGCTATGATATAATTTAATCTCAAATTTTTTAGGAGGATTTAAATGTTTGGTGGAATAGGAATACCTGAACTTCTTTTAATATTTGGAATATTACTTTTATTATTTGGAGCTAAAAAATTACCTGAGATAGGTAGAGGACTTGGAGAAGGAATTAGAAGTTTTAAAAGTTCATTAAGTGGTGATGAAGAGAAAAAAGAAGAAGTTGTAAAAGCAAAGGAAATAGAGGCAGAAGTTACTAAAGAAAAAGTAGAAGCACCAAAAACAGAGGAAAAAGTAAAAGCATAAAGTATATTTCCCTCCCTTTTGGGAGGCTTATATAAATGCCTTATCCTAGATTTATAGGAAAAGTAGAAAACGAAATAGCCTATCTTACTGAAGAAGAACTTCACCATGCAAAAGTTCGCCGTATTAAAGAAGGTTATAAAATAGAAATAAACGACTTAAATGGAAACATATTTCTAGCTCAAGTTGAAGAAATAACAAAAAAATATCTAAAAGCAAAAATCTTAGAAAAGATTCCTGCTCAAGATTTAGATACAAAAATTAATCTTTTTTTAGCAGTTCCGAACAAACTTTCAAAAATTGATGAATTAATAGAACCTATTTCTCAGCTAGGAGTTTTCTCTTTAACACCTGTTATTACTAAAAATTCATCTTTAAAAGAAAAAGATATTCAAAAAAAATTAGAAAAATGGCAAAAAATTGCTTTAAATTCAATAAAGCAGTGTGAAAGACTTTATCCTGTTGAGATAAACAAACCAATAAAATTAAAAGAAATTACTGTTTCAGAAAGAAATTTTCTATTTTATGAAAGGGAAGAAGAAAATACCTTAAAGAACTTCTTAGGAGATAAAGCAAGTGAAATAAACATATTGATAGGTAATGAAGGAGGTTTTACAAAGGAAGAGGTAGAATTTTTGATAAGAAAAGGTTATAAAACAATATCTCTTGGAAAATTTATCCTAACAATGGAAACAGCGGTTATTTCTGCAATCTGCCAAACAAGCTTTGTTTATATTCTTTAGTCAAACTCTTTTTTTGGTTGCCTTGTCATTAACAGTTTAACTGCTTCTTTTGGATTTAAACCGTTATATAACACATTATAAACAGCCTCAGTTATTGGAAGATCTATATTTTTTTCTTTTGATAGCTTTTCTAAAGCTTTCACTGTTTTATATCCTTCTACAACCTGTCCTACTTTTTCTAGAGCATTGTTAACAGATAATCCCTGTCCAATATAAATACCAAATCTTCTATTTCTTGATAAATCTCCTGTAGCAGTTAAAACTAAGTCTCCCATTCCTGAAAGACCATATAAAGTTTCTTTTTTTCCTCCAAAAATTTTGGCAACTTTTGTCATCTCATATAATCCCCTTGTTATAAGACCAGCTCTAGCATTATTACCAAGACCAAGTCCATCGCTAACTCCAGTTGCAATTGCTATTACATTTTTAACAGCTCCACCAACTTCTACTCCTTTTATATCATCTGTTATATAGGTTCTAAAGGTTTCTGTTGTTAATAGTTTTTGTATCTCCTCAGCTTTTTTTAAATTACCAGCCAAAGTAATTGCAGTTGGAAGCCCAAGGGCAACTTCTTTTGCAAAAGAAGGACCAGATAAAGCAAATATGTTTTCTTCAGGTAAGTCTATTTCTTCTTTTACGATTTGAGAAATAAGCTTTAATGTAGATATTTCTATACCTTTAGATGCAGAAATCAAAATTTTATTTTTAAATAAATCCTTGTTAACTTTTTTTAAAGTCTCTCTTATTACCTGTGTAGGAATTGCAATTATAATAATTTTTGAAAATTTTACAGCTTCCTCTAAATTTAAGGTTGCTTTTATATTTTTATCTAAGTTGACATCAGGGCAATATTTAGGATTTTTGTGCTTTTGATTAATAAAATTTACTACTTCTTCATTAATTCCCCAAAGTAGAATATTTTCAAAATTTACAGAAAAAACCTTTGCGAGAGCAGTTCCCCAGCTACCTGTTCCTAAAATAGTTAAGTTCATTTTTTTATCCTACAGTAAATTTTTGTTAAAATATCAGCTATGAATATAGAGATTATAAATGAAAGCAAGTTAAATAAGAAAGTTTTTTTTAGTGCTTTAATAGTTGGTATACTTCTGAATGTTTTTCTAGTTGGTGCTTTTGGTTATTATTTATCCAAAATAAAACAAATTCCTGTAGAAAATAAAATTAAAGTTAAGCTAGTAGAAGTTAAAGAACCTCCTAAAAAAGTTGTCAAAAAAAAGAAAAAGCTAGTTACTAAAAAAAGAAAAAAGGCAAAGCCTAAGACCCAAAAACCTAGAAAAGCCATTGGTAAAGAAATAGCTAAAAAACCTTCCATTCCAGCTGCGACCCCAATACTTCCTCAAACTGTATCTCTTGATGAAAATGAGATAACTTTACCAGACAAAGAAGAAGAATTTGGAAATTTCCCTGAAACAGATGTATCTTTGAAGAATTTGCCTGAATATAAGCCTGTGTTAGAAGGGAACTTTAATCCAAGTTTTGGAACAAAATTAAAAAAACTAGATAAAACAGCTTTTGGAACAGCTTCCGGCAGAATAATTGTATACAAGCCACCTCCACCAAAGATTAAAACTAAACTTCCACCACCTCCAAAAGTTAAAGTTAAACTTTGGGTAAATCCAGATGGGACAGTTGATAAAGTTGAAATAATTTATCCAAAAGCTTTAGGAAATTTAAAGATTAAACAACAAATAGAAAATTATGTTTTAAGCTGGAAATTTAATGCAATAAGTGCAAATGAAAAACAATGGGCTATCACCACTATCAAATTCAAACCTGTCAAGTGATATGGCTAAAATCATTTTTTGCTTTAAAATAGACTATTTATAATTGTAAATATAAAAATTTAAAAAGGAGGTAAAAAGTTGTCAGAGTTTAAACATGTATTTGTATGTATGCAGAAAAAACCACCAGGAATGCCATCTTGTGGAGATAGAGGTTCAGAACAAATCTTTATGAAATTCCAGGAAAAATTAATGGCAAATCCAGAATTAATGACTAAAATGGCTGTAACACCAACTGGATGCCTAGGTCCTTGTATGTTTGGACCAAACATTGTTGTTTATCCTGATGCTATCTGGTATGGAAATGTAAAACCAGAAGATGTTGATGAAATTGTAGAAAAACATATTTTAGGTGGAGAACCTGTAGAAAGATTAGTTACAGGAAAAGGTAAACCTCCAGGAATGTTCTAATTTTCTAATAAACTTGGGGCTTTTGCCCCTTATCTTATGTTATACTACTTCCTATGAAAATCTCAGAGCTTTTAAAGCAAGTAAATAGGTCTATTTCTTTTGAGTTTTTCCCTCCAAAAACTAAAGAGGGAGAAGAAAGTCTATTTAAAACAATAAAAGAGCTGGAACATATAAAACCTACTTTTGTGTCTGTTACATATGGTGCAGGTGGAAGCACAAGAGATAGAACAAGGAATATAGTCAAAAAAATTCACGAAACAACTTCTTTAACTGTAATGGCTCATTTAACCTGTATTGGTCATACTAAACAACAACTTTTAGAAATTCTACAAGATTATAAAAATATAGGCATTCAAAACATACTTGCTTTAAGAGGTGATATTCCTGTTAATATGGAAGATTTTAAAATCCCTGAAGATGGATGTAAATTTGCAAATGAACTTGTTGAATTAATAAGAGAAAACTTTAAAGACTGGTTTAGTATAGGTGTTGCAGCATATCCAGAAGGACATCCAGAAAGCCCAAATTTAGAAAGGGATGTTTACTATTTTAAGAAAAAAGTTGATGCAGGTGCAGATTTTGCCATTACTCAGATGTTTTTTGATAATAAGTATTTTTACGATTATTTAGAGCTTTGTGAAAAAGCAGGAATAAACATTCCAATTATTCCAGGTATTATGCCAATAACTAATTTTAAACAAATAAGAAAGTTTGCTCTTATGTGTGGAGCAACCATTCCTGAAGAATTGGTAAGGAAACTTGAAAAAGTTCAAGATAATAACGAAGAAGTAGAAAAAATAGGGATAGAATTTGCAGTAAAACAATGTGAAGACCTCCTAAAAAATGGAGTTAAAGGCCTTCACTTTTACACTTTAAATAAATCTAAAGCAACAATAGAAATTTATAATCAAATTAAGCATTT
The DNA here is from genome assembly GCA_015490675.1 of Hydrogenothermaceae bacterium. Lineage (GTDB taxonomy): Bacteria > Aquificota > Aquificia > Aquificales > Hydrogenothermaceae > Hydrogenothermus. The sequence continues at coordinate 7,697 of WFXI01000038.1, read as the reverse complement.
AATTTAGCTAGCTAAAATTCTATAAGTAATTGTGCTTTCTACCAGTCCAATTATTCCACTTAATATTAAGTATAAAATTACTACCACTAAAATAAATTGAAAATTCTTTGAACCTTCAGAAGGTATGCCTAAAACTTTTTCTCCAGCGATAAAAACAAGATAAAAAGTATAAAAACTAGCCAAAAATAATATAAACATAGACAAAGCAGAGTTTATTGCATAAAACACTCCTGCAGCCCAAGCAGGAACTAAAGAAAATATTGCTACTGTAAACGCTTTTTCTGGTCTTTTATCTCCTCCAAATGCTCCAGATAAAAACATTATTAATATTGCTAAGACTACAGGTTTAAACAATTCAAATCCATAAGTTACAAACATTATAGTTATTTCTTTTGTTAAATCATTATCTTGTAAGGTTTTTAATAGAGCCTTCATATACTCAACAGTTCTCTGGACTTTTTCATCTTGCTCATGAGTTTGAAGAAATTCCTGTATTCCTTGAATGTATGCATTTTTAAAAATAGTAAATCCAACAAAGTGGCTAACTGCAGGAATAAAAGCAAAAATTAGTGCAATCTTTAAATAAAGCTCTTTAATAGAAAAATTTTCCTTTCCTAACTTTTCCCATCCTTCCTTTGGTTTAAAATAAAGCTCAAAAAAGTATGGAATCATACAACTACCTCCTTTCTATATCGTCTAATATTTTATAGATTTCGTCTCTCAATTTAGGAATTTCTTCCTTTATAGTTTTCCAAACTATATCATAATCTACTCCAAAATACTCATGTATAAGAATATCTCTCATCCCTGCTATGTTTTTCCATGGAATATGTGGATATTTTTCTTTTAAATTTAATGGTAAGTTTTTTACTGCTTCTCCTATTATTTCAAGACTCCTTATGAAGGCATGTTCTAAAACAGTATCATTTATGAAATCTTCAAACTTTATATTGTCAGATTCTTTCATTAAGAAGTCACATTCATCAAGTATGTGTCTAAGATAAACTTCAGGGCGTTTCAACTATAAAATCCTCAAAGTTTTTATGTGTGGTTTTATATAAGGACTTATACCTTTCTCAGAAATAAGGTCTACTTTTTTATTTAAGATTTTTTCTAAAAACTCCTTTAAATCTAAAAACTCGAATATAGAAGGAGTTTCTTTAAAAGAAACAATTAAGTCTACATCACTTTCGTCTGTAAAATTTCCTTCCAAATACGAACCAAATAATTTAATACTTTCTACCTTATATTTGTTTTTCAAAATGTTGCCGTGTTTACTTATAGTTTTACTGATATTTATATACATTGTTTTAGTATAACTGGACTTTCCTCTATGTTATGATAATAAATTATAGCAATATTCTAGAAAATAAATCAGGAGGTAATAATTTGGAAGAATTAAAACAACTTATACAGGAAGCTTGGGAAAACAGAGAGCTTTTAAAAGAAAAAAAGTATCAAGATGCTGTTAGAGAAACTATAGACTTATTGGATAAAGGTAAAGTTAGGGTTGCAGAAAAGGTAAATGGAGAGTGGGTTGTTAATGAATGGACAAAACAAGCAATTTTGATGTATTTCCCTATACAAGACATGCAAGTTATGGAAGTTGGTCCATTTGAATATTACGATAAAATTCCTCTTAAGAAAAACTGGAAAGAAGCAGGTGTCAGGGTAGTTCCTCCTGCAACTGCCAGATATGGCTCTTTTATTGAATCTGGAGCTATTTTGATGCCTTCTTATGTAAATATAGGAGCTTATGTTGGAAGTGGAACTTTAGTTGACACATGGGCTACTGTAGGTTCTTGTGCTCAAATTGGAAAAAATGTTCACTTATCAGGTGGAGTTGGAATTGGTGGTGTCTTAGAACCTCCTTCTGCAAAGCCTGTAATCGTTGAGGATAACTGCTTTATTGGTTCTAGATGTATTATCGTTGAAGGAGCAGTTATAGAAGAGGAAGCAGTTTTAGGTGCAGGTGTTGTCATTACTGGTTCTACAAGAATTATTGATGTTTCTGGTGATGAACCTGTTGAATATAGAGGAAGAGTTCCAGCAAGAAGTGTTGTAATTCCAGGAGTTATGAATAAAAAATTCCCTGCAGGAGAATATGGTGTTCCTGTAGCACTAATTATAGGTAAAAGAAAAGAATCTACAGACAAAAAGACTTCTCTAAATGAAGCTTTAAGGGAATTTAATGTAGAAGGCTAAAATGCCTTTTGATGTAGTTTTAGCAGGTTTATTTGTTTTTTTTACAACCAGTTTAGGGGCTTTTTTAGCCCTTATATTTAAAAAATTTCCTGAAGTTGGTCTTGATACAAGTCTTGCCTTTAGTGGAGGCATAATGCTTGTTGCCTCCTTTACATCTTTAATACTTCCATCCATCGATTATGGAAATGTTTATATCTCAATGTTTGGAATAATATTAGGTTTTATTGCTATATTTTTAATTGGGAAGTTTATTCCTCACGAAGAAAAATTTTTAAAATACAGTTTCTCAGAAGAATATAAAGGAAAAGTTAGAAATATAATTCTTCTAGCTTTAGCTATAATCATTCACAACTTACCTGAAGGACTAGCTGTAGGTGTTTCTATGGTTAATGATATAAATAAAGGCTGGGCTACAGCAATAGCAATTGGTATTCAGGATATTCCAGAAGGTTTAGCTGTTGCACTTCCTTTAATATTTTTATCTAACAGAGTTTTAATTCCCTTAGCTATTGGAGTATTAAGCGGATTTTCTGAATTTGTCTTTGCAGTTATTGGAGGCTTCTCATTTTCTATAATGCACTTTTTATTACCTCTTGGACTGGCATTTGCAGGTGGAGCAATGATTTATGTAACTGTAAAAGAGGTTTTCCCTCAAGTTTATTCATCAGGAAAGAATGAAGGCTATATTACAACTGGTTTTTTAATTGGTGTTCTTGTAATGCTATTTTTAGATACTGCCCTGGGTTAATCAGAAAATACTCTTGTTTTATAAACAAAAATTTCAGGATGGTACTTAATTATACAGTCTGGTTGTAATCCTGCTTTTAAACAAAGATGTGCTAAGAACTGTTCTTTATCTGGTAAATCTTCCCATACATCTGGTAGAAATGTTCCTTGATAATTTCCAAGCTTTAATATAAGTCCATCTTCGAAAGGTTTTATCTTATTTAATAAGTCTTGATAATCTTGGTATTCCAAAGGCACTGGATAAGACAATATGGAAACTTTTGTTTTTAAATATGGAAGTTCTTCTAAGGAAACAGGTGTAAATCTAGGGTCTTTTGTTGCTGCTGCAATAGCATTTGAAATTACATCTTCATACAAAGGTCTAAATGGAATTATTGAGCCTATACATCCTCTTAAAGCTCCTGTATCTCTTCTTTCTAAAGTTACAAAAGATGCACCTTTTTTCTTCCATATTTCAAAAGGTACTTCTTCTAAAGTTGGTATTTTTCCTGTTTGTAGATAAAACTTAATAGATTCCTTTGCTAGGTCTACCAGTCCTTGCCCTTCTTCTTTAGAAATCTCATTTAAGTCTAAAATAATATCTGTTTGCATAAATCATCCCTCTTATTTATTCTCAGGTTTAAATTTTTCAGATAGTATATAAACAATAAAAGATGTTAAAAGAACAAATCCTAATACTATAATTATGGCTACTTCACTACTTACTTTCATCTTCATCTCCTTGGTTTATAAATATTATTGCTACTAATACAACAACTAGATATACGATTCCAAAAACTAGTATTTTATTTAAATCTATTTTATCGTTTAAAACTGGTTGTAAAATAGCAAATACTAAAACAGCAACACTAAAGTTTAGTAAACTTTTACCAAATTCTTCTAAAGTTCTCTTTTTGATTTTTATTCATTATCCTTTATTTATAAAATATTGCACTTAAATATCCAACAACGCTATCTTTATCCCCTGCAGTATCTCCTGATGTTCTGTAATCCAAAATTGAAGAATTCCATCCAACCTTTTTTGCATAATCTATTATTGCTTCCATACCTATTTTTCCACAGGCTTCACAATTTTTGAGATATTCTAAATTAAGCTCTTCCACTGCTTTTATACAGTTTGCATCTATATATCTAGCTGTATCGTATGGGTAATAGTGGCTTAAATCTGTGCTTATTACAACAACTACATCGTCTTTATTTCCTTTTATGTCTTCAATTACTTTTTCTACAATTTTAAAAGGAATTTGTCCGTAAACAACAGGTATGATAGAGAAATCATCTAGAACTTTTTGTAAAAATGGAACCTGAACTTCTAAAGAGTGTTCCCTAGTATGAGGCAATGTATTTAATGTTATTGGTAAATTTTGATTTTTTATAACAAATTTTTCTATTTCTTCTTTGTTAACAGGAACTTTACCTAAAGGAGTTTCCCAGTAATCATAATATCCAAATGAAATTCCATTAAAAGGAACAAAGTGAGAAGGGCCTATTAATAAAACTTTATAATGCTTGTTTTTATCTAAATTTAAAAACTGTTTATAGCTAAAAGCAGCAGTTAATCCAGAATAAATATATCCAGCGTGTGGACTAATTACAGCTTCAGGTTTTACATTATATAAAGGAGCTTTTTCTAAAAAGAAATTTATCATACTTTCAAGCTCATAAGGATTCCCTGGATAGAAAGCATTACTTACTGCAGGTTCTCTAACAACAGTAGGCATTTTATTTCTCCTTCTTTTTTTCTAAAAAAATTAATACTTTCTGCTCTTATTTCAACTGGTTTTTTGTAGAATATACATAGGCAAAAATTTTTGCTACTACTTCGTAAAGCTGTGTAGGAATTTCTTCTCCAATATCCAATTTTGCAAGCATTTCTACTAGTTCTTTATCTTCTTTTATTGTAATTCCATACTCTTTTGCTATTTCTATAATTTTTTCTGCAATTTTACCGCTTCCTTTTGCTACTACTTTAGGAGCGTTATCTTTTTGAGTTTCATATTTTAAAGCTACTGCTTTTTTTATTTCCTTTGACATCTAAGTTTTTAAATTTATAAAGTTATCTTCTTTTTTCAAAAGATCTTTTATTTTTGGTAGTTTGTTTGAAAACATAAAATTAACTTTAAATTTTTCATTTAAATCCTTTTCTAATCTAGATACATTTTCTCTAATCTTTTTTAAAAATTCCTTATTTTCCGCATAAAAAGTGATAGCTAGATATTTGTCTATATTAAAAAGGCTAACAATTAACTTACCTACATCTACAAAGTCAAAACTTATAGCTACAAAATGACCTTCTTTATTTTTTTGAGAAATTTTTTTGTATAAAAAATGAGAAATTTTTAAATCTGGTAAAATCAAAGGCAAAAAAATAAAAATAGACTGAAAGTCTTTTGAAATTATCTGATGGTTAGTAATTGCATTTATAAGCTCTTTAACTACCTTTTTTTCTTCATTACTTAATGATGTATCTTCAAGAAGTTTATATAGTTTAAATTTAAAGTCATCTTCTATATTTTCTTTTTTTAAGAGCTTTCTTTCAAAGAATAAACCGGAATTTAAAATTGTTTCTTTTAAAACTTCACCTGAAAACTTCCATGTTTGTATTAAATTATCTTGAATTTCTTCTAGACCTTTTATATGAGAAAAAATTTTTGAAAAATCTATATTTTCTGTGTTTATATTTTCTAAAGCTTTAAACTGAATATTACTATTTGATAAAGATAAGATTTTTAATATTAATCTGTTACTTTCATCTAAATTTAAAACTTTCAATAATAACTGAGTTCCTTTTTGAAGTGGTATTTCAGATTGAACTTCAAGAAGTTGCCCCTTGGCTCTAACAACTACCCCACCAGAAGGTAGTATATCCACAACTTCTGCTTTTACACTTTCACCAGTCTTAAAGGATACTCCTTTAGCAACAGGCTTTAAAGTATTTAAAAGCTCTGCTTCATAATTAACTGTCTTAAAATTTATCATCACTGATATTTTGCATAAAAGAAAAAAACCTTACTAGTATAATGGTAGTCAAAATAAAAATTTTGTCTAGGAGATGGATATGGCAGACTTTACTAAAGCAGGAAGTGATAAAGGAGATTTTGAGAAACAACTAAAACATCACCTTATATCTGCGAATTATATGTACTATTCATATATGCAAACTATCGATGATATGGAAAAAGATGAACTTGAGGTTGATTTGCAAGAATATATAGAAATGTATAACACAGTTGTTTTACCTATGGTAAGTTTTGCAGAAGATTTAGGAGAGGAAAAATGGATAAAAAAAGCAAATGAAATTAAAGGAGTTTATGAAAAACTTATAGAAGAAATAAAGAAGAAAATAGAAAGTTTTTAAATTTCAATAAATTTTTATTAAAAATTTGCTAAATATAGTTTTAAGTATTTTTTATCCAAAATATATTTTTATATATGGGAAACTACACAATCATCTACAAAAAGTATTGACTTATATTCTTTTTGGGGTATTATAAAGTAAAAAAGTATAATTCTGATATAAATCATAAATTTAAATATGTGAAATTTTCGTGAAATTTTAAATGTATTGGTAATTGCCTTTGTTAAATTTATTAGATAGAATTTGATTTGAAATAAAATTTACACTTTAAGGAGGTATTCTCATGGGAGAAAACACTACCGTCAGGTGGCTACTATTCTTCTTCCTACCGGCCTTATTTGTTTACGGCCTACTTCATGTTTATTCTTCAAAACCTGCTGAAGCTAAAAAATCTGCAGATTTAACAGCAGAAGAAGAAGCAGGTAGAAAGGTTTATAACAAGTTCTGTGTAGGCTGTCACGGGGAAAACGGTGATGGAAAAACCCTCGCAGCAGAGTTCTTTAGAGATAAACCACCAAACTTCCACACAGCTGTTTTTAGATGGAAATCTACTCCGGAAGGTTGTTTACCTACAGATGAAGACTTACTCCATGTTTTAAACTGGGGAATTCCTCAAACTCCAATGCCATCTTTCAAACTTGTTCCTGAGGTTCAAAAAAGAGCAGTTATTGCTTACATCAAAACATTTGCAAGAGATAAATGGGAAAAAGGACAACCTGACCCTCAAAAATGCCAATCTGTTTACAAAGATATCAAAAGACCTGACTACTTTGGAACTCCTGAATCTATAGAAAGAGGTAAAAACTTATATGCTATGAACTGTGCAGCGTGTCATGGAAACAATGGTGAAGGAGATGGACCTGTAGCAGCAACTTTACCAGTTCCACCAACAGACTTAACTTACCCTGTAAGAGCAGCAGGTCCAAAACCAGAAGATACATTTAGAGTTTTAACTGTAGGATTAGAAGGTTCTCCTATGCCAAAGTTTGACTACTTATCTGAGCAAGACAGATGGGACTTAGTTTCTTATATAGCTTATTTAATGAACAAAGGAAAATAATGATAGGAGGGCTTAAGATATGAGCAACACACAAGACTTGAGAAACCTTGTTAACTATGGGCTGGTCAAAGCCCATGTAGCAATGGGACTTGTTTTCTTCATTATTGTTGCTTTGATGGGGTTTTTATACTCTTTACAGCTTGATGGGATTTATCCATTTCCAGGAATTGAGTTTTTATCTCCTGGTAGAGTTAGAATGATTCACACTGCTGGAGCTGCTTACGGATTCTTAGTAAACATGTTTACAGGGTTACTTTACTGGGCAGTTCCAAGATTTACTGGATACAGAGTTTTAAGTGACAAACTTGGATGGTTTATGTTTATTGC
>WFXI01000037.1 GCA_015490675.1 Hydrogenothermaceae bacterium | reverse complement strand
CGCCTTTAACAGAATGATACAGTCAACTTTAAGAAAATGATACAGTCGACTTAAACAAAATGAGACACTCGCCTTTAACAGAATGATACAGTCAACTTTAAGAAAATGATACAGTCGACTTAAACAAAATGAGACACTCGCCTTTAACAGTTGTGAAATACTCGGATTGAAGTTTTCGTGATACAGTCAGCTTTAACACTCGTGATACAGTCGCCTTCAAGTTTGTGTGATACACTTGGCTTTAAGTTTGTGTGATACACTCGGCTTCAACAGATGAGACACTCGGCTTTAACATTTTTGAGACAGTCGCCTTTAACCCTCGTGATACAGTCAACTTCAACACTTTAGATAGTTTGCTTTAATTTTCCGTGATACAGTCAGCTTCAAGAAAATGATACTCTCGGCTTTAACAAAAGTGTGAATAGCACAAAAAATCCCGCTTTATCCCAGAATATCCCGCAAAATCCCACTATTACTTGATGAAATTATTAAACAAAAGTGTGAAAAACTATCTATTTAACGAAAGTGTGAAAGTCTTTTTATTATGGCAGAATTAATGATAACTATAGCAGATATTTTGAAAGATAAATTACTAACATAATATATAAAAAAATAACACATAAAAAAAAAGAGGAATAAGAAAATGATTTCTTTCTCTAAATTTAGAAATGATTTTGATTCAATGGCAGAGAAAATAGCTTACAAAAAACTAAAAACTTTAGAGAGAGAACTTAATGCAATCATTATTAATCATCCTAAAATTAAAAGAAGTTTAATTGGAAATTATACTGCAGATATCGCAATTATACATGGAAACTTTGGGGTTATACTTTGTGAAGTAAAAGGAATAAGAGATAAAGATCTACATAATATAGAATATATCGGTAATGGGAAAATTGTATTTTCATCTGGAGAAGAAATTAAAGATCCGTGGGAACAAGTAAGCAAGTATAAGAATATGTTATTAGAAAAAACGGGAGGAATTTTTTATATAGCTAAAAAAGTAATTCTCCCTTATACATCATCAAGCCAATTTAAAAAACATTTTCCAGAACTATATAATCTATATAAAGATGATACTTTATTTAAAGATGATTTAGATAAACTAAATTTTGGAAAACTTTTCTTAGGTATACCAACAAATGTTTCATTATCTAAAGATGATATTAGATATCTTTGTGAAACCTTAGGGTTTAAAATAAAAGAGGATAAGCTAAATGATATATCCGTTTACAAAATAACGACTCCACAAGGTATCTTTTATTATGACAAAAAAGTGATATCTATTTTAAAAGAGTATAATGGTGGTCTAAAAATAATTAGAGGTCTAGCAGGCACTGGAAAAACTATTACATTACTTCAATTTGTTCTATATAAAGCACCTGAACTTAGAAGAGAACTAAAAAAAATAGGTATATTTTGCTTTGACAAACCCTTATACGAATATCTAAAAAAGTAGCTTGATGAGTTTCATTTATCAAATTTGGTAGAAATAAGAAGAATTAGAAAGAAAGTTAAAGAAGATGAATATTCTTCTTTGTTTTACTTTCCACAAGATAAGTTCAAATATATCCTTATAGATGAATTTCAAGATTTCCCAAATAACATTGGTTATTATATAGTAAATAAACATAAAAATGTAATTATCTTTGTTGATGAAACTCAAAAAATCTATGATGAAGGTTTTACATCATGGAAAGAGGTTTTAAAAGAGAAATTCCAACCAGGTTTATTAAATAACTACTTGAGGATTGTATATAGAAATCCTACAGATATTTATAGATGTGGATTGGAACTTTTATCACAAGATAGGAAACTAAGAGGATATACAAAAGTCCAAGAAGTTATAGAAAACAGTAAACCCATTAACGAGATTGGAGGTTTAGCTTTTTATACAGATAACGATATATATAGGGTAATAAATAAAATCAAATATACTACCAATGAAATAAAGCAAAATACAGGATTTATACCAAAAATTGGACTTCTAATAAATGGCTCTGAAAAAGACGAAAGTAAGTATAGGTTAAAATTTTTACCTTATTTTGGAAGTTTAAATTTTGATGTAAAATCTTATCTTAGAGTTAAAGGGTTAGAATATGATTTAGTAATTTTAAAGGACTTTTGGGATTTTTTATTTTATTATAAAAGCAATTTTTCGTTTTTATATAGAATGGTATATACAATTATTTCTCGTGGAAAGTTAGGAGTTATTATACCTTATCCACAATATACAAATGATATAGAATTAAAGAAAATTTATGATATTTTGTTAAAACATTCAAAAAATCAAACTTTTGACGATTTATTAAATGAAATTAGTATGAATATAAATAGAAAGTTAGAAGAAAATTGCCAAAAAAACATGTTTAATATTCCCGTAGATTTAGGAAAACTTAGTTATAAAGGAATTGAAATAGTAGCAAACATAATGACTATTTTGCATGGAGGATAAAAAAACAAAATATAAAACCCAATTATATACAATGGCGTAGTAAAGTATAGCTTTGACGGAATATAAATAAAAAATTAATGGGGAAATCTCTCCTCCCCATTATAAAGACTCTTTACTTTCTTACATTTTCAGGTTTTATCCTTGCAAATTTTCTCTTCCCCACTTGAAGGATAAACTCTTTACTTAAATCCACTTCAAAATTAAAGTCTGTGAATTTTTCTCCGTCTATTTTTACTGCCCCACCTTTTATTAATCTTCTTGCTTCTGATTT
>WFXI01000036.1 GCA_015490675.1 Hydrogenothermaceae bacterium | reverse complement strand
TTAACTTACAAAGAAATTTTTGAAGAACTTGGAGGATTACCACCTCAAAAAATCCACTGCACAAACTTAGGACTAGAAACTTTACATGTAGCTATTAAAGACTATCTATTAAAGCAAGGTAGAGTGGAAGAAGCTGCTAAAATTCCTGACTGTATAGAGGAAGAACACGAAGAAGAAGCAGTAGACTTAGAACACATTGGATAAGAGGTGGGAAGATGGCAAAGGACATCTTCTCTATGGATAAAGATACAGAAATTTGTTTCTGTATGGGTGTAACTCTAGGAGAGATACTAGAAGCTATTGAAAATGGAGCTTGCAATGTAGATGCTATATCTGATGCAACTGATGCAGGCACCGCTTGCGGGCTTTGTAAATCTCCAGAAGATGACCCAGATGGGGAAAGAGAAATACATCTAACAGAGATTTTAGAACAAGCAAAAGAAAAAGGACTTTGTAAATAAATTATGGAAAAAATAAAAGCTGTAGCCCTCTATTCTGGAGGGCTTGATTCCACTCTTGCTATCAAGTTAATTCAATCTCAAGGAATAGAAGTAATAGCTCTTCACTTTTACACAGGATTTTGTATTACTGAAACAAAAAGAAGAAGAGGAGAAAAAAAAGAAGACGGTTCTCATTATATGAACCCTGCCTTAAAATATGCTGCTAAATATGGTTTTCCTCTTGAAATAATAGATATTTCTGAAGGATACTTTGATATTATCCAAAATCCTAAATATGGTTATGGAAGTAATATAAATCCTTGTATAGACTGCAGAGCTTATATGTATAAGCACGCAAAAAAATATATGGAAGAGATTGGAGCACATTTTATAATTTCAGGAGAAGTTCTAAATCAAAGACCTATGAGCCAGCATCTAAAGGCAATGAAAATCATAGAAAGGGAAGCAGGTGTAGAAGGTTTAGTAGTAAAACCTCTTTCTGCAAAACTACTTCCTCCAACTATCCCTGAAATAAAAGGATGGATTGATAGAGATAAACTTGAGGGAATATCTGGAAGAAGTAGAAAAAGACAAATAGAGCTTGCTAAAAAGTTTGGAATAGATGAGTATGAACAACCTGCAGGTGGTTGTTGTTATTTAACTGATGAAAACTTTGCAAGAAAATATAAAGAAGTAATAGCTGTTGAAAACTTTATAACTAGAGATGAGTTATATCTCCTAACAATAGGAAGGCATTTTAGACTTCCTTCAAAAGCAAAAGTTATAGTCACCAGAAATGAAGGCGAAGGTAATTTTATAAAAGGAATAAGAAAAAACTACTGGTATGCTGAGCCAATAGGAAAAGGAGCTGTAGCAATAGCTAGACCTGTAGTTGGAGAAGCTTTAACAGAAGAGGACAAAAAACAAATAGCCGACCTTATTGCAAGGTATAGTAAAACTGATGAAGAAGGTAAAATTAAGGTAAAAATAGTTCCTCCAAAGCATCTTGAAAATAAATACAAAGAAGATATAATTTTAGGACAAAAACTTGAAGAGCAAACTTTAGAAAGCTGGAGGGTATAATGAGCATAGATTTAGAAAACATAAATCCAGATATAGTTCACGATGCAACTGGAACATACTGCCCAATTCCTATTACAGAGTTAGCAAAAGTTATGAAAACTGCAAAAGTAGGGCAAATTGTTGAACTTCAAGCTGATGATGAAGGTGCAATTCAAGATGTTCCAGCCTGGTGTGAAACAACAGGAAACGAATATTTAGGATATATAGATGAAGATGGATTATTAAGATTTTTTGTAAGGAAAACTCAAGAATGAGAATAAGTGCAGATTTTAAAGTTTTTCATTTACTGGAAGAATATCCAGAATCTGAAGAGCTAATAAAAGAATACTTTGATTTCTTTTACAAAGAGAGAATAGAAGATATAGCTTTAAAAAGGCTTTCTATTCAGGGAGCATTTAATGTTTTAGGGCTTCCTGAAGAAAAGCAAAAGCAATTTTTTAAAGATTTACATGATAAATTAGGTCTTGAAATATCAAGGCCACTGCTAGAAGAATAAATCTTATAGAGAGGTAAAAGCTATGGCAGTTATTGACAGAGAAAAGGAAGTTGAAGAAGTCTTAGAAAAAATTAGACCTGCATTAGCTATTGATGAAGGAAATATTGTTTTAGTAAAAGTAGAAAATAATGAAGTTTATTTAGAGCTTGTTGGAACTTGTGCAACCTGTCCTGTTTCAGACCTTACAATGAAAGATACTGTAATACTTGCAATTAAGCAATTTTTACCTTGGGTAAAGGCTGTAAAAATAGGTCAAACTAAGTTTACTATTTCAGAATGAAATTAACAGTAGACATAAGTGGACAAACGCAAGTTTATGGAATTTTTGGATATCCTGTAAAACATTCAAAGTCCCCTCAATTTCAAACATCTGCTTTTTCTTTTTATGACATTCCTGCAGTTTACCTTCCTTTTGAAGTAAAACCTGAAGATTTAAAAACTGCTGTAGAAGCTATAAAGGCTTTAGGTATTAAAGGTATAAATGTAACAGTTCCTCACAAAGAACATATTTTAGAATATCTAAATGAACTCTCTGAAGAAGTTTTATACATAGGAGCATGTAACACAGTAAAAAACATTGATGGATATTTAATTGGATATAACACAGATGCTTATGGATTTATAAAAGGACTAAAGGAATTAGAACCAAATTTAGAAGGAAAAAACGTTTTAATTTTAGGAGCTGGTGGAGCATCTAGAGCTGTTGTATATGGTTTAATAAAAGAAGGTGTAAATAAAATCTATCAGGCTAACAGAACAATAGAAAAAGTTTTTAAAATAAGAGAAGATTTTTTTAAATTAACAAAATTTGCAGAAGAAATAATTATTCCTATACCTTATGAAAAAATTGAGTGTTGTGTATTAGACAGTGTAGATATAATTGTTAATACTACATCAGTAGGACTAAGGGATGATGATCAACCTTTATTTAATTATGAAGCAATATCGTCAAGACATACAGTAGTAGATATAATCTATAAAAAAACTCCTCTGTTAGAAGTTGCAGATAAGAAAGGCTGTAAATGGCAAGATGGTCTTCCTATGCTTTTATATCAAGGAGCTAAAGCATTTGAAATATGGACAGGTAAAGATGCTCCTATAGAAGTTATGAGAAAGGCTCTTTTATCATAAAAAAAATCCCTGCCAAAAGGCAGGGCAAGACTGGGAGGAGGTTTGAGAAAACATCGGCTCTCGGTAGCTACTAACTTCTAGTTTATAGTATATATATCTGATGTGAAATTGCTGTGAAATTTGGTATAATTTTTAACCCTTTTGGTCGGTTAGCTCAGATGGCTAGAGCGCCTGCCCGACACGCAGGAGGTCGGAGGTTCGAATCCTCCACCGACCATTTATTAAATTTTTAGGAGGCTCTTATGCAAGGAGGCGGTGCAGAGCAGTTAATCAGTGCTATCATATGGATGGTAATTCTTATTGCCATTTTTTACTTTTTACTTTACAGACCTCAACAGCAACAAAGAAAAAAACATGAGGAATTTTTAAACTCTTTAAAGAAAGGTGATAAAGTAATCACTTCTGGCGGAATTATTGGAGAAATAAAATCTATTGAAGATAATGTTGTATCTTTAAAAGTGTCAGAAGGAACTATTATTAAAGTTTTAAAACAAGCAATTTCTTCTTACTTTGAAGAGAAAAAAGAGAGCTAATTGTAGCTCTCTGTATGCTCTCTCTTTGATTCATTTTTATATATACTGCTTAGCACTCCATTTATAAACTTTAAAGCATCTTCATCTAAACTATAACACTTGGCTAAATCTAAAATATCTATAAAAACCCTCCCTTTATCTGGAACATCTGCAAATAAAAGTTCATAAGTTCCTATTCTAAGAAGCGCTTTTTCTATATTTCCAACCCTTTCAAATCTCCAATCTTTCAGGTATTTTTTTATAATTTCATCTATCTCTTCTATATGCTCTGCTATCCCGTTTACTATTGCATACGCATACTGCAAAGTTTTTTCTGATATTTTGTCTCTTACATCTTTAATCACATCTTCTAAAAGTTCATTTATATCAATATCTTTTCCTCTAAGTTCATATGCATATAAAACTTTTAAAGCTATTTCTCTAGCTTTTTTTCTAAACTTTCCAATTATTTTTGGTGTTTCCATAAAAATACCTACTATATTTGCCTTAATACATTTACCATTTCTATTGCTGTTAATGCTGCATCAAAACCTTTATTACCCATTTTAGTTCCTGCTCTTTCTATAGCTTGCTCAATAGTATCTGTTGTTAAAATCCCGTAGGAAATTGGAACTTCTGTCTCCAAAGAGACCTGAGCTATTCCTTTTGTTACTTCATTTGCAACATAATCAAAATGAGGAGTATCACCTCTTATAACAGCACCTAAACATATTACTGCATCAAACTTACCTGATTTTGCAAGTTTCTTAGCTGTTAATGGTATTTCAAAAGACCCTGGAACTCTAACTACTGTAATATTTTTTTCGTTTCCATCATGTCTAACAATACAATCTACAGCTCCTTCTAATAATTTTTCTGTTATTAAGTTGTTAAACCTACTTACGATTATCGCAAATTTTAGTCCTTTTGCTGAAAGGTTTCCTTCTATATTTTTCATTTCTTATCTCCCTAACACATCTTGAATAGTTGTATCATCTGTTAGAAAATTTTCTTCTTTAGATTGGGATTTTTTATTTTTCTTTTCTTCTTTTTTATCTTCATTAGGGCATTTACATTCACACTTACATACAGGTTGATTAAAATGGTGTGCTATACAAGAACTAAGTAAAAAAGAAGCAACTAATAAAAAAGATAATTTCTTCATTATGAAACCTCTTTAATAACTTTTTTAACTGTATCAATAATAAAATCAATTTCACTATCTTTCAAGGATGGAAATACAGGTATTGCAAATACTTCTTTAGAGCAAAGTTCAGCAAATTCACAGTTTAAATGCTCAGCATTTCTTAGTTGATGAAGAGTATATTCATAGTAAACTCTTGCTCCAATACCTTCTTCTATTAATCTTTGAACTATTTCATTTCTCTTTGGATGTCTTAAAGTATAGATATGATAAACATGTTTTCTATTTTCAGCTTCTTCTGGAATAACCAATGCTGGTAAGTCTTTAAATTCTTCATTGTAAAGTTTTGCTATTCTTCTTCTTTTTTCATTGTTTTCATCTAATTTTTGTAGTTGCCAGTATCCAATCCCTGCCTGAAACTCTGTAATTCTTAAGTTTAATGCTGGATGGTCTCCAAACTCTATCCAGTTAGATATAGCTTCATCTAATTTTGGATTTGATGTTAATATTGCTCCTCCTTCTCCCATAGGAACATTTTTTGATGCATAAAAGCTAAATGCAGAGATATCTCCTAGATTTCCTGCTTTTTTCCCTTTATATTCTGCTCCATGTGCCTGAGCTGCATCTTCTAAAACAATCACTCCTTTGTCTTTGCAAATTTGATTTATTTTATCCATATCTGCAGTCTGTCCATAAAGATGAACTGGGATAACTGCTTTAGGATTGTATTTTTCAATAGCTTCTATTAGTTGCTCTGTATTCATTGTGTAAGTTTGATTTATATCAACAACTACAGGTGTTCCTCCTGCAAGCAAAACAGCATCAATAGTTGCCATAAAGCTAAAAGCAGGAACAATAACTTTATCTTCTTTTGAGTTTATTCCTATTGCTTTTAAAGCTATATATAGGGCTGCAGTTCCACTACAAACTGTATGACAAAAAGATGCCCCAATGTAATCTCTAAAACTTTCTTTAAATTTTAAAGTCCATTTTCCTCTTGTAATATGTCCACTTTTAATAATCTCTAAAACAGTTTGCTCTTCTTCTTTCCCAAATTCTGGCTTTATAATTGGTATCAATTTACTCTCTCCTTTATATCAAATTTGCTAAATTCCTCAAGAATTTTTAGAGCTCTGTAAGAACTTTCTAAAGACGGATTTTGGATAAACTGTTTTATCATAAGCTCTAACTTATCTTGATTATCTTTTTCTGCTTCTTTTCCTGAAGGATACTTAATTTTATCATTTACAAAATCAAATATAATTTCTCCTTCTTTTGTTTTTAATATCCATTCTCTTCTAACATTTGGATAATTCCATGCAACTTTTAAGAAAAATTCATTTTTTTGAGTTTCTCCAAAAATTTCAAAAATATCTCCTAAATCTTTTACTTCCTTTAGTTTTATATCTCCAAATAGATATTGAAGTATATAAATATCGTGCCATGCTAAATCAAAAAATGGATTAATATAACCGCTTCTAGCGTTTAATCTATATGCTTCTACATAATCTACATCAAGAGTTTTATCAAAATTTCTTATAACACTTGAACGAAGCTCTATTTCAGAAACTCCAAGATAAACTCCTTTTTTTTCTGCAATATCTATTGCCTCTTCAAGTTCTTTAGGGTCTAATGTTGGTGGCTTTTCTATCATTGTGTTTATGTTTCTTTCTAATGCTTTCTTTGCTAGAGGGATGTGAAACTTAGGTGAGGTTGCAATAAACATATATTCTATATCTTCTTTTTCTAAGGCTTCATCTAAATCTGTATATTTTGCATAGGTTTCATCGTATTTTTCTAAAATTTGAGGATTTGTATCAACTAAAACTGGTGAAAAGTTTAACAATTTAAATTTATTTGCATAATGTCTTCCCATATTCCCAACACCAACAATGGCTACTTTCAAAAATGTCCTCCATATATGTAAGTATTA
>WFXI01000035.1 GCA_015490675.1 Hydrogenothermaceae bacterium | reverse complement strand
TTAACTTTATACGGAGACCCTCAAGAAAAACTTGTTGATGAGGTTAGACTAGCAATCCACGACAAAGATGGAAATCTTGTTTTTGCAACATACTGGGAAACAGCTGTAATGGATAAAGAAGAAATAACGAAAGCAATAAACGCTGTTTGTGCAAAATATCAGGTTTTAGACTTGTTTTCTTCTGATGAAGTATTTGAGCCAGAATTTGAAGAAGTAGATGGTCAAAAGGTAAGAGTTTTTAGAGCTAAAAAGGTTAATTCTTAATAGATTTTACAAAAAACATATTAAATTTAGTTTCTATAGGCTTTTCATAGTTTATAAGTTTTTTGTAGTTGCTGATTTTATCTTTTAAAGTTTTTGCATTTTTATTTATTGCTGTGCCTGTTTGTTTAAAGAATATTAAAGCTTCTTTGCCATTTTCAAAATATACAGGAAACTCTTTTTCGTAAATTTCTAAAATTTTAAAGCCATTAAAATACAAATCTTTTAAGACTTTTTGAGCTAACGGAAAATTAAAATTTTTTCCTGCAAGTGCAAAAAACTCTTCTAAAGATGGCTCTACAGGAATAGAAAATATAAATAGACTGTCTTTTTTTAAAATTCTGTTTATTTCAGAAAAGCTTTCATTAATATTTGTCCAGTGAAGTGCAAAGCTAGAAATTGCAAAATCAAAAGAGTCATTTTTCAAAGGTAGTTTTTGTATATCTGCGACGATAGAAGGTTTTTTTGTGTTTTTTGTGTACTGCATTGCCATATTTTTTGAAATATCAACACCAACTAAATCTTTATCATTTAAAACTTTAGATAAAAACCCTGTTCCACAACCTAAATCTATGCCTTTTCCAGATAATAAATCCTTATACTTTTTAAACTCTGAAGCTACCTGTTTTTGAACTACAGCCTTATTTTCATAACTTTGACAATGTCTAGAAAAAGTTTGTTTTATTAGAGTTTCCAAAATTCTTCCTGTTAACCGAAATTTTATAAATGGTTAACAATTATATCAGGATTTTCTAAAAAAGGGCAGTGGTTTGAGTTATTTAATATTAGTTTTGAATGTTTTATATTTTCATTAGCAAAAATAGAAGCTTGGTAATTGACTATTTTATCGTTTTTACCGTGTATTAAAACGGTTTCTTGGTTAATTTTAGGAAGTAAATCTGTTAAATCTAAGTTTATAAATTCCTCTAATATTTTTATTCCTCCATCTTTCTCAGGTAAAGGTATATTTTTAAACTCGTTATCACAGGAAGTTTTTCTAAAGTTATAAATAGTTTTTTCAAAATCTTTTTTTAGAGAAAACATAAATGCTTTTACAAATTTTGGAGGACTTCCTAAATTTTCATCTTTAAATTTAGGTGAAAATCCTACAAGAATTAACTTTTTTACTTTTGTAGGAAATTTTAAAGCAACTAAAACACTAACACTAGCCCCTAAAGACCAGCCAATAAGTGTTGAATTTTCTTTAATATTATTTCCTACATAGTTAACAAAGTTTTCAATAATATTTTCTTTATAGTTTAACTTTGAATTTCCGTGAAAAGGTAAATCTATGAAAGTTCCATCATATAAGTCCTTCCATATATGACTATCAAAGCTCCAACCGTGGATAAAAACATTACCCATCCACATCCTCAATTAAAATAGGAATATTTTCTAAATAATTGTAAAGCTCATCTATATTAATATCACTTTTCACAAAATAGACTCTGCCACCTTTATCTAAACCATATGGTTTTAAAGGCTTTAATCTTATATATTTACCATCAATTGCTAAATACCCTGTTGTGTAATCTTCATCATCAGAAATACAAAATTCAGCAATAAAACCATCAAAGTTTAAATTTTTTGTAGCTAAAGCAAGAGCATCAACAGTCCTTTCTGTGTATCCTTTTTTTATTAATTTTTCTGTAATTTTATCCCTATCTATAAAATCAACTAAGACAGTTCTAACCCCTCTAAATTTATCTTTTTCTAGTCTTTGTCCCTTTTCGTTAACAATCATTGCTCCTCTCATATTATTCCCATCAGGAGAAGCCCCTTTGTATAAGAGTTCTATATGGTTTTTGGCAATTTCTAAGGAAATATTAGTTTGTTTAGAAATTAAATCTAAAGCAAAGTTTATAGCTCCTTTAAAATCTTTAAATTCAAAGGTTTCAATTTTTAGTGATTTTTTTAAAATAATAGGTTTTTGAGATAATTTTTCTATTTTAATGTTTGAAAAATCAAACTCTTTATGCTGTTGCCTTTCTAGAAGTTTTCTTACAACTTCTGGAATTTTATATTTGGAAACAATTCTTTCTGCACCTGATATATGTTTTTCATTTAAAGATGTTCTAACTTTTATGCTATATAACATTTTTAGTTGTATAAAGTTTTTTGAAATTCTCTAAATTTTTTTATAGCTCTTTTGTCTTTTGCTTTTCTAAAAATAGAGTGAAAGTCAATAGCAGAATAGTAGCTTTTTATTAGCATTTTTATAAGGTCACACACAGTCTCATCACCTTCTACACATTGTCTCATCATATCAATAAGTAAATCTTCTAATGAAATTACATTTATTATTTCTCCATCAACTTCTATTTGATTGAAAGTTCCTTCTGGAATAAGCTCAAAATTTTTGCTAATCTCAACAACTAAGTCCCCTTTAACAAAAAAATCTCCCATTTTTTCAAAACCAAGATTTTTTAAAACCTTTTCTAATAATTGGATATCAGGAAACAAAAGCTGAATCATATTAGACGGATACATACCTTGAGTATAAACTGTTAGTGCAAATTTACCAACGATAATAGGGGTTATTCTATATTTTGCCTTTTTTATTTCATTATTTATTTGCTTTATAGCTTTTATTTGTTCTTCAAGTAAATATTTCACTAACAAAATTCCTCATACTTTGATTTACAATATTATAAACTGTATATAAAATAAACTGGAGGCAAAAATTTGAGAGCGTCAAGTTACTTTATCCCTACATTAAAAGAAGCCCCTTCAGAAGCAGAAGTTCCTAGTCATATATATTTAGTTAGAGGAGGATTTATTAGACAACTCGCAGCAGGTTTATATGAGTATTTACCACTTGGTTTTAGAGTCTTGAAAAAGATAGAAAATATAATTAGAAAACATATGGATGAAGCAGGTGCATTAGAAGTTTTACTTCCTATTTTGACACCTTCAGAGCTTTGGCAGGAAACAGGTAGATGGGATGTATATGGAAAAGAATTATTTAGAGTAGAAGATAGAAAGGGAAGACTTTTTGCCCTTGGGCCAACCCACGAAGAAACAATCACAGACTTAGTTAGGAAAAATATACGCTCTTATAAAGATTTACCTAAAAACTTTTATCAGATACAAACAAAATTTAGAGATGAAGCCCGTCCAAGATATGGGCTTATAAGAGGTAGAGAGTTTTTAATGAAAGATGCCTATTCTTTCGATGTTTCAGAAGAAATGGCAATTAAGTCTTATGAAATAATGAAAGAAACTTATAAAAAGATATTTGATGAACTTGGTCTTGATTATTTAATGGTAGAGGCTGATACAGGGGCAATTGGTGGGAAATTTTCCCATGAATTTGTTGTAAAGGCTGCAAATGGAGAAGCTCATATTGTTTACTGTGAAAACTGTGGATATGCTGCAAATGTAGAAGCAGCGAAGTATGAATTTGAACTTGATAAACTCCCTCCAGAGGAAATAAAGCCTTTAGAAAAGGTTCATACCCCTAATGTATCTTCTGTTGAAGATGTTGCTAAATTTTTAGGTGTAGATGTTAAGAAAATTGTAAAGACACTTGTTTATATACTATCAGATGGAACAGCAGTAGCTGTAGTTATAAGAGGAGATAGGGAGTTAAATGAAACAAAACTGATAAATTACTTTAATGTTTTAGACGCAAGACTCGCAACTTCAGAAGAACTTGAGAAAATGGGAATTGTTGAAGGATTTGTTGGTCCAATAGAACTTGATATTCCTGTTTATGCAGATGTTTCTGTAGAAGGTTTACATAATTTTGTTGTTGGAGCTAATGAAAAAGATTATCACTATATAAATGTAAACATTCCAAGAGATTTTAAACCTATAGAGTTTGTAGATTTTTCAACGGCAAAAGAAGGAGATCCTTGTCCAAATTGTAAAAAACCATTAAAAGAAACTACAGGTCTTGAAGTTGGACATATATTTTTACTTGGAACTAAATATTCCGATGCAATGAAAGCATATTTTGTTGATAAAGATGGAAAAGAGAAACCAATAATTATGGGATGTTATGGCATTGGAGTAAGCAGACTTATGGCTGCTGCTGTGGAACAAAACCACGATGAAAATGGAATAATATGGCCAGAAAATATAGCACCATTTAAGCTTCATATTCTTGCTTTAAATATGAAAGACGAAAAGATAAAAGAAGTTGCTGAAAATATTTACAACTTAGCAAAACAAAAAGGAATAGAAGTTTTATTGGATGATAGAGATATGTCAGCAGGGGCAAAATTTAAAGATGCAGACCTTATAGGTATTCCACATAGAATTGTTGTTGGAAAAGGTGTAAAAAATGATATGGTAGAATATCAGCATAGAAAAGACCAGAAAAAAGAAAATATTCCTATTAGTGAGATAGATAAATTTTTAGAAGGTTTAAAATGAAGGATATTTTAAATTTCATTGAATTGCTTTTTTCAGAAAACAATATTGAGAAATTACTTAAAACTATAATTTCCAAAACAAAAGAATACATAGGTGCCGATAGAGGCACCCTTTTTTTATATAATGAAGAAGAAAATATCCTTGAATCTATAGTTTTACACGGCGATAACATACAAAAAATAAAACTTCCTATAGATACAAAAAGTATTGCTGGATATTCTTTTACGAAAAATCAGATGTTAAACATTAAAGATGTCTATGATGAAGCAGAGCTGAAAAATATAGATGAGAATATCAATCACGATAAAAAGTGGGATAAGCTTACAGGCTATAGAACAAAAAGTATCCTTGCAATTCCTATAAATAGAGGAGAGAAAAAGCTTGGAGTGTTAGAATTAATTAATAAAGAGCCTTATTTTTCTAAAGATGATGAAGAAAAGGCAAAACTTATAGCAAAATTTATAGGTATTGCTCTGGATAATGCTATAGTTTCTTCAAAAATGTTACAAAAACAAAAAGAAGAAAAAACAATAATAGAAAATATTGCAGAAGCAGTAGCAATTACAGATTTAGAAATGAAAATTTTAGAAGTTAATTCATCATTTATGGAAATGGTCGGTTTTAGGTATTCTTTCGATGAAATAGAAGGGAATTTTTTACATAAAGTTTTAAAAGAACTTTCGCAAAACTTACAGGAAAAAACTGATAAAGTTAAAAACCACTGGATACCTGAAGAAATAATTTCAGAGCTTATAAAAGTAAAAATTTTACCTGTAATTACGAAAGAGTTTAACGAGGAAAAGCTGAAAAAATTAGTGTATATATTTAAATATCCAAAAGGTTAAATTATGTCTGTAAAAATAAATAAAAATCCAACAAAAAAAAGCTTTGCTGAACTGATTATCGAAAGACTTGGAATATCAGAAGAAGAACTAAAAAAATATCAAAATGAGGCTCTAGAACAGAAAAAAAGTGTTTTAAAAATCTTACTTGAAAAAGGATTTTCAGAAGAAGAAATAGCAAAAATTAAGGCAGAATATTTTGGTTTTCAATTTGATAAGCTTACAAATTATAATCCACCAGAGTTTATAAAAGAACTATTTCCTAAAGAATTTCTAAAAAACCGACTTGCTTTACCTTTAATTTATGAAAACAATATTCTTACAATTGCAATGTATGAGCCTACAGATGTTATAACAATCAATGAAATAATAGAAAAATTCAAAAGTAAAGGATACGATGTATCAGAAGTAAACATAATAATATCAACAAAATCACAAATTGAAGAAAAGATTGAACTTCTGTATGAAGAGGAAAGAAAATTAGATGAATTAATTGCTAGCTTAAAAAATACATTTTCAGATATACAACCAGAAGATATAAAAGATACAGAAACAATAACAGAATCAAGTTCTCCAATAGTAATTTTAGCAAATAAAATAGTTGAAGATGCATACTTTAAGAAGGCAAGTGATATTCATATACAACCAGAAGAAAAGAAAGTAGTTGTTAGATTTAGAATAGATGGTGAGCTTCACGATATTATGGAACTTCCTAGATATGTATTAGAAGCTTTAGTAACAAGATATAAAATAATGTCAAATTTGAAAATAGATG
>WFXI01000034.1 GCA_015490675.1 Hydrogenothermaceae bacterium | reverse complement strand
GAGCATTGACAGGTTCACTTGGAATGCTACCTTCTGCATCAATAGGAGAAAAATATGCATTTTACGAACCTATTCACGGTTCTGCACCAGATATAGCAGGAAAAGGAATAGCAAACCCAATAGCAATGATTCTGTCTGCTGCTATGATGCTAGAGATTACATGTAAGCTTCCTGAAGCAGCTAGAGAAATAGAAAATGCTATAGAAGAAGCTCTAAATGAAGGATATAGAACTCCAGACTTATGGTCTCCTGGAACTAAGAAAGTAAACACAGAGGAAATTACAAATATTATTATTGAAAAAATAAAGTAACATAGAATTCCTATAAAGAGATTAAATATGAAGTATGATAAGCTAAATAAAATTTTTGATAAGAAGTATATTAAAGATGCATTAGAGCTTGTTTTTAATGAATATTTAAATGATAACTATACATATTCTCTTTTTAGAGAATTTCCTTTAAAAAAGATAGAAGAAGATTTGCATCAGACATTTTTAAGCTTAACAAATGAAGATAAGAACGAAGCAAAAAGAATTTTGTTTAAGTTAGGAAGGTATTTTTATGAAAATAACCTTCCTTTTTCTTTCTTTTATGATACTTGTGCAAAGATAAAACTCTTTATTTTGAAAAGTGGTAAACTACCGTGTAGTGAAAATGCTGATGAAGTTGAAGAAATATTTGATTTTGTAGAAAACACATTTTCTTATGGATATTTAACAAATTTAATGGTAGAAGATAAGAATTGGGTTAGAGATGAGCTAAGGGTTATAAAAAATTCAGAAAGTTTACTAAAAGTTTATGTAAGAGATCATCTTGTATGGCTTAATAAAGTAATTGAAGACATCAGAAAATTAAGAGCAAAAAGTAGTGTAGAGCTAAATCCAAATAAATGTGATTTTGGGAAAAAACTTGTTAGTGGGATTTTAGATCCAATATTATCATCAAAGTATAAGAATTTAATTACTTCTATTCATGCGAAAATACATCGCTCTGCATCAGAGATTTACTTTTTTATGGAGAAAAGAAGATTTAAGAATTTGCTTATTGAATATATAAATATGATAAAAAATGTTGGTAGATTAATAAGTACAATTGGATTGAATTTTGCAGTAATATCTGAATCAGAAGCAAAAATAGATCCACTTACGGGAGTATTTAATAGAAGAAGTATGGAAATAATGTTAATAAATCAACTATCTATATCAAAACTTGCTAACACACCATTTTCTATTGCAATGATAGACATAGATGATTTTAAAAAAGTAAATGATACATATGGACATTTAGTAGGAGACTGTGTATTAAGAAAGTTAGCTATGATTATTAGAGAAAGTTTAAGAAAATCAGATTTCGTATTTAGATATGGTGGAGAAGAGTTTTTAGTTTTATTACCTTTCACAGATATAAATTCAGCAAAATATGTTTTAGAAAAGATTAGAAAAAAAATAGAAGAAAACATTTTTAATTGTGAAGATACAAGTTTAAAAATTACTGTCAGTATAGGAGTAGCTCAATACACAGACAATATTTTATCTATAGATACTCTCCTTGACGAAGCAGATAAAAAACTCTATATTGCTAAAAAAACAGGAAAAAATAAGGTAATAATATAATGATTAAATTTAACCAATATCTTAAAGAAAAATACGGTGGCAGAATTCAAAAAATCTCAATAGATGCAGGTTTTACCTGTCCAAATAGAGACGGGACAAAAGCTTCTGGTGGTTGTACCTTTTGTAATAATGTATCTTTTAGCCCTTATGCAATGACCAAGGAGACTGTGGAAAATCAGATAAACGATGCAATGCAGTTTTACAAAAGAAGATACAAAAATATAAAAGGGTTTTTAGCCTATTTTCAGGCATATACAAATACTTATGCTCCTGTAGAAAAGCTAAAAGAAATTTATGATAAAGCGATGGAATACGACGAGATTATTGGAATGTCAATTGGAACAAGACCTGATGTTGTTCCAGATGAAGTTTTAGATTTAGTAGCAACTTACACAGTAGAAAAGCCAGAAATATGGATAGAATATGGTCTTCAAACGGCAAACATAAACACGTTAAGAAATATAAATAGAGCCCATGGGGTAGCAGATTTTGTAGATGCAGTTTTAAGAACAAAGAAAAGACCAAATATAAAAGTATGTGCACATATGATTGTAGGTCTTCCAGGGGATACTTTTGAAGATTATGTAGAAACAGCTAAGCTATTTGCAAGTCTTCCTATTGATGGGGTAAAAATACATCCACTTCATATAGTCAGACACACTGTAATGGAAAAGCAATATAAAAACGGAGAAATTAAGCTTTTAGATTTAGAAGAATATGCAGAAATAGTTGCAATTTTACTAGACTACCTTCCAGATGACATAATTATCCATAGGTTAACAGGAGAAGCCCCTGATGAAGAATTAATAGCACCAAGCTGGTGTAGCCCTAGAGAAAAACAAAAAGTTTTAAAAACTATAGATGAAGCTATAAAAAGACATAAACTAAATAAAAAATTACAGGTTATTAATTAAAAGGAAAGTAGTTATGAAAGTTTTAGAAGAAAAAAAGAAGATAAAAAGGAAAAAAATTCCTAAAGAATTAATCTATGAGATGAGATATGGTAGTCCTATATATTACCGAGATTACGATAAAGTTTTAGAAGGCAAAAAATCTTTAGAGGAAGTTATGGGTAGTAGTAAATTACAAGCTTGGATTATTTCTACAATTTTGAAGTTTTTAATAAAAACTTTAGATGAAAGAAAATATAAAGTCTTAACAAATGAAGCAGGTTTTCAATGGGCACCAAGAAGCTGGAGAAATTTAGATATAGCAATTTTTGAAAGAAAAAAACTATTAAAAGAAGGAATAAACGATAAATATGCAAAAACACCACCTAAAGTTGTTATTGAAATAGATACAAAGGCAGACTTAAGAAAATACTCAAATGAGCTTATAAGCTATCAAAAAGAAAAAACTCAAGATTTACTAACAGCAGGAGTAAAAAAAGTAATATGGTATACAACTTTTGATAAAAAAGTTATGGTAGCAGAAAAAAATAAAAGATGGTTTATAACAGACTGGGACGATACAATAGAGATTATTGATAATATTGAAATTAATTTAGCTAAACTTTTAAAAGAAGAAGGTATTTCTTAAAAAGGTTTAAGTATTACTAAAAACACTATTAAAATCATTATTATAGTTGGAACTTCATTATACATTCTAAAAAACTTACCAGATTTATCATATTGGTCTTGCTCTAATTTTTTCCTTAAAACTGCTAAATGTATATAGTAAGCTACCAACAGCAATGCTAATGTAACCTTAATATGTATCCATAAACCAGTTTTAAAAATATCTGGATTTAATGCAAGCATTAATATGCCTGTTATGATTGTCCCCCAAAATGCTGGAATACCAATAAACTTATGGAGTTTGTATTCCATCACTTTGACTACTTTAACAAATTCTTTATTATCTTTGTTTTCCACATGATAAACAAAAAGCCTTGGTAAATAAAATAAAACAGCCATCCATGATATTACAGAAATTATATGTAAAGCTTTTATAAATAAATACATTTTTATCCCCTTACAAAGTTATAATTAGTATAATTATAAGCAATTTCAAATGGAGGTTTTAAATTTTGCAAAAGGAGTATGATTTTAAGCAAATAGAAGAAAAACTATTAAAAGAATGGGAAGAAAATAAAGTATTTAAATCAACAGAGGATAAATCAAAAGAAAAATTTTATGTTTTAGAAATGTTTCCGTATCCATCTGGAAGAATACACATGGGACATGTTAGAAACTATACAATTGGAGATGTGGTAAATAGATATTTAAGAATGAAAGGTAAAAACACACTTCACCCAATGGGATGGGATGCTTTTGGAATGCCTGCAGAAAACGCTGCAATAAAATCTGGGGCTCATCCTGCAAAATGGACTTATGAAAATATTGACTATATGAGAAAAGAATTAAAAAGACTTGGATTGTCTTATGACTGGGATAGGGAAATAGCAACTTGTAATTCTGATTATTATAAATGGAATCAATGGATATTCCTAAAAATGCTAGAAAAAGGTATAGCCTATAGAAAAACTGCAACTGTAAACTGGTGTCCCCACGACCAGACAGTTTTAGCAAATGAACAGGTAATTGAAGGTAGGTGCTGGAGATGTGATACACCAGTAGTTCAAAAAGAAATTCCATCATGGTTTATAAAAATTACAGACTATGCAGAAGAATTGTTAAAAGACTTAGAAAAACTAGAAGGAAAATGGCCACAATCTGTAATTACAATGCAAAGAAACTGGATAGGAAAGTCTGAAGGAGCAACTATTTACTTTGATATAAAAGGACATAATGAAAAATTAGAAGTGTTTACAACAAGACCAGATACACTATTTGGCGTTACATTTATGGCAATAGCCCCAGAACATCCTTTAGCAGAAAAATTATCTAAAGGAACAGAGTTTGAAAAAGAAGTTAAAAAGTTTGTAGAAAAGTACAAAAGTTTATCTACTAGGGAAAGAAACATAGTAGATGAAAAAGAAGGAGTATTTACAGGAGCTTATGCAGTTCATCCAATAACAAAAGAAGAAGTTCCTATTTATATTGCTAATTACATATTATGGGGATATGGAACAGGAGCTATTATGGCAGTTCCTGCTCACGATGAAAGAGACTTTGAGTTTGCAAAGAAATACAATATTCCAATAAAACCTGTAATAAGACCTGAAAATGAAGAATGGAATTTTGAAGAAAAACCTTTTATTGAAGAGGGAATTTTAATAAACTCAAATGGATTTGATGGACTAAAGTCCTCAGAAGCTAAAAAGAAGATAACAGAATATCTAGAAAGCAAAAATTTAGGAAAGAAAACTATAAATTACAGACTTAGAGACTGGAATATATCAAGGCAAAGATATTGGGGAACACCAATTCCTGTTATTTATTGTGATTCCTGTGGAACTGTCCCAGTTCCAGAAGAAGACCTGCCAGTTTTACTCCCTGAAAATGTAGAGTTTACAGGTATGGGAAACCCATTAGAAAATGTAGAAGAGTTTGTAAATACAACCTGTCCTAAATGTGGTAAACCTGCTAAAAGAGAAACAGATACTATGGATACATTTATAGATAGTTCCTGGTATTTCTTAAGATACTGTGACCCTAAAAATGATAAAGAGCCTTTTGATAAAGAAAAAGTAGACTACTGGATGCCAGTAGATTTATATATTGGAGGAATAGAACACGCAGTTTTACATCTACTTTATTCAAGATTTTTCACAAAATTTTTAAGAGATATAGGACTTGTTAACATTGATGAGCCTTTTGAAACTTTATTAACACAAGGAATGGTTTTAAAGAAATGGATAAAAATAGAAAAACTATTAGAAATTTTAGGAGTAGATGAAAATATCTCTGTAGAAGAACTAAAAGAAAAAGTTAATGCTCTTAAGGGGGAAAATAAATGACAATAAAGTTTGGAACAGATGGATGGAGAGCAATAATAGCAAAAGAATTTACATTTGATAATGTAGCAGAAGTAGCACAGGCACACGCAGATTACTTAAAATCTATAAATGCTAAATCTATTGTTATCGGGTATGATACGAGATTTCTATCAGAAGATTTTGCAAATGTTGTTGCAGAAGTTTTTGCTTCAAATAATTTTAAGGTAATTTTATCTAAAAAACATTGCACAACACCAGCTTTATCCCTTGCAACAAAACTACTTGGAGCAGACCATGGAGTAATGATAACTGCTTCTCATAATACTTATCAATATAACGGATACAAAGTTAAAGTAAACTATGGAGGCCCTGCAACACAAGAAATTATTAATAATATTCAGGAAAATATAGGTAAAAATAGTCCTGTTTTGGGTAAAACTAATTTTGAGTTTGAAGATTTTAACAATCTTTATGTAGAAACATTAAAAGGATTTTTAACAGATAACATACTAAAACAAAGGCAAGTAAAAGTCGTCCACGACCCTATGTATGGTGCTTCAATGGGACTGCTTCGTAAGATAGTAGAAGGAACATTTATTCAACTGGAAGAAATAAATAATTACAGAGATGCATTTTTTGGATTTCATCATCCTGAACCAATAGATAAAAATTTATCACTATTAAAAGGTAAAGTTGTAGCTACGGAGGCAGATTTAGGAATTGCAAATGATGGGGATGGAGATAGACTTGGAATAGTTGATGAAGCAGGAGAATTTTTAAGCACGCAAATAGTATTTGCATTGCTTTTGCTTCACACCTTAAGAAATAAAAAAGTAGAAGGAGCAGTGGCTAAAACTGTTTCAGTTTCATATTTAGTTGACAGAATTGCTAAAAAAGAAGGTATAAAGTTATATAAAACGCCTGTTGGATTTAAATATATTGCAGATTTATTCACGAAAGAAAAAATAGCTTTTGGCGGGGAAGAATCTGGAGGATACGGTTTTGGATTTCATATTCCAGAAAGAGACGGACTACTCTCAGGATTAATGATTTTAGAAATGATGTTGCTTTCTGGAAAATCATTAACACAACTAGTGGAAGACTTATTTAGAGAATTCGGAACAGCATACTATCTAAGAGAAGATATTAAAGTTAATGGAGATGAAGGAAGAATTTTAGTTTCAAATATGAAAGAAAATCCACCTAAAGAATTTGGAGGATATAAAATAAAAGAAGTAGATTTAACAGATGGAGTTAAGTTAATTTTTGATGATGATAGCTGGATATTGTTTAGAGCATCTGGAACAGAACCAGTTTTAAGAGTATATGTGGAGACACCAGAAAAAGAAAAAACTAGAGAGTTCCTAGAAATGGGAAAAGAGATGGCTAAAAATGGAGAATGATACAGTGAAAAGAAGTCTCTTTTTAGGAATAGCTTTACTGTTAATAGCTGGTAGCTCATTCGCACAGATAAAAGTAACAAATGAAATGATTTATCAAAAGCTTTTAGAAATAGAAAAAAGGCAAATTATATTAGAACAAAGAATAGATAGTTTAGAAAAACGATTTGAGGAGTTTAAATATTATGTAGATAAACGATTTGAGCAAGTGGATAAAAGATTTGAACAAGTAGACAAAAGATTTGAAGAATTGAGAAATGATATGAATAAAAGATTTGAAGATATGAACAAAAAATTTGAACAGCTTTACACATTTTTATGGATTATAACAAGTATTTTTACAGCAATAATGGTTGGAGCTTTTGGATTTGCTTACTGGGATAGAAGAACTATTATAAGAAAAGCAAAAGAAGAAACTTTAGAAGAACTACAAAAAGAACACAAATTAAAAGAATTTTATGATGCCTTAAAAGAACTTGCTAAAAAAGACCCTGAAGTAAAAAAATTATTACAACAGTTTAATCTACTCTAAAAATACAGGAGGGGTAAAATGGAAGAACACATTTATCAACCTTATGATGTTAGAATGGCTGAGGACGGAGAAATTGTTGCTATAGTTGAGCCTGATAGTTACCTGAAAGAGATGATAGAAAATAAAGAAACTTGCTTTGAACTTGAAATAGATGTTGATTATGATGAAGAAGAAAATGAAGCATTTTTAATGATAGCTCTACACAAAGATAATGGGCAGGTATTTATGGCATTCCCTTATGGAGAAGCTTGGGATGCATTAATTGAAAAAGGAACAATTACCGTAGCATTAATAAGTCCTCTTGATTTAGAAAATGGAAATGTATCTGATGCTATAACTTTAAGCTTAGACTTAGACGATTTTGATAGAGGATTTATTGAAGGTGCTTCTAAAATGTGGGAATCAATGATAAAAGAGTAATTTTATAATGAAAGAAATAGTTTATAAACGAAAAGTTAACTTTTATGAAACAGATGCTCAAGGGATAGTTCACCATTCCAACTATCCTAGATACTTTGAAGAAGCCCGTGGTTACTTTTTAGAAAAAAATAATTATCCTTATCACATAGTTAGAGATGAACTTAATATTGACATTGTTCTTTTAGAACTTAGTGTTAAATATAGAAAATTCCTGCAATTTGGAGATACCTTTGAAATTAAAACCAAAGTAAATATTGAAAATAAATACTATTTCTTTTTTGAATATGAAGTTTTAAAAGATAACACTTTAATTAGTACAGGTTATACAAAACATTGTTGTATAAAAAAAGATTCTAAGAAATTAACAGTTATACCGAAACAGCTATTAGAAATAATGAAGAGGTAAGGCGAATGATAGAATTACTGAGAAAAATAACAATAAAAGCAAAATTAAAACTTATCCTAACAATTATTTTTATATCTTACTTATTGATGGCGGTAATAACCATTGGATACTTAAATAAAATAGAAGAAAAAGTAAACCTTTTAGAGGAAAAAACGGTAAAAGGTCATGTCCTTGTTTTAGATATTAATAGACATATGAACTATGTAAGTAGATTAACCAGAAACATAATGCTAGGTTCAAATTATGAAAAAGATATGAAAAAACTGGAAGATAGGATAAAGAAAATAGAAAAAGGCTTTAAAGAACTAAGAAAAACTGCTCTTTCTCAAGAAGAATTAAAATTAATAAAAAAAGCAGAAAAAACGGCTTTAGCATTTGTATACGATGGCTATGAATTAATGAAAACATTAAAAGATGTTCCCAAAGAAGAAAGGTATAAAGCCTATAAAATTTATCATAAAAGAGCTACACCTTTAGCCGAAGAGGCAAGAAAATACTTCCCTAAAGTTGCTAAATTAAAAGAAAAGATATATCTAAAAGGTTTTAAAGACACAAAAAATACTATTTCTAATGTTAAAAAGCTTATATATTTAGGTGTTATTTTCTCTTTAACAGTTATAGTTGGATTAATTCTTGGAATAATTATTTCCATCTCTAAACCTATAGATAAATTTGTTGAAAGTTTTGCGAAATCTGCAAAAGGCGACCTAACAGTTAGAATGAAAGACAATGCAAATGATGAAATAGGACTTTTATCAAGATATTTCGATAAATTTATGGATTCTATAGATATGGTTTTCAAGAAAGTTAAGGATAATATTTCTTTAGTATTTAATAGTGCTACATTTTTGAAAAAAGAAGGAGAAACTTTATATGAAATGAGCTCTATCCAAGAAAGTAAAGTAAAGGAAATTGTTAATAATATTCAGGTTTTAAATGAATCAGCAAAAACAATTGATGAGAATGTGAACGCAGTTTTAGCAAAAGCAACTCAAGATACAATGGATAAAACAAATGAAGGAAAGGAAAGTATCAATCTAACGATAGAGAAAATAAAAATTATTGAAGAAAAAGCAAGAGCTCTAGCTAATAAAATCGAAAATCTTGCATCTTCTTCAGAAGAAATAGGAAAAATAACAACTGTTATTAATGAACTTGCAAACCAAACAAACTTGCTTGCTTTAAATGCAGCAATTGAAGCAGCAAGAGCTGGAGAATATGGTAGAGGTTTTGCAGTTGTTGCTGATGAAGTTAGAAACCTTGCAGAAAGAACAAGAAAAGCAACAGAAGAAATAAATGAAATTATAGAAAAGCTTCAGGAAGATACTGTAAAAGCCCAAAAAGAAATGCTAGAGGCAAAAGAAAAGGTTGAAGAAGGAGTTGAGACTGCAGACCATACTAAAGAGATATTTGATGAAATTGTTGAAAAAATAGAAATAGTAAATGAAGTTGGAGATAAAATTAGAGAAGAAGTTTCAAAAGAAAATGAAGTTATTTCTAAAATTACAAAAGATGTGAATGCATTCTCTGAAGAAATGAAAAACACAAATAAATCCGCAAAACAAATGCTTGAGACGATAAATGAGCTAGAAAAAGAAACACAAGAATTAGTTAATATGCTCGCACAATTTAGAACATAAATGGTGCCCAGGGTGGGAGTCGAACCCACACGCCCGTTAAGGGCACTGTCCCCTCAAGACAGCGCGTCTGCCGATTCCGCCACCTGGGCAAATTAGAGAAATAAATTATATGAAAAAGGTATAAAAATTGCAAGTTGTTTTTCTAGTTGAAGGTAGCGATTTAGATTCTTTATCCTCTGCTACTGCATATAGTATTTTAAATGAAGATACATATATTCTTTTACCTGATAGTTTTTCAAATACTGTAAGGCTTGCTTTATCAATTTTTAAAGACCAAATAAAAATAATAAAAAAACTTCCTGAAAATATAAAAAAAGCCATCTTTGTAGATACTTCTTCATTAAAAAAAATAGAAAAAACTTTAAAGAAACATAATTTAAATCTAAACGAATTAAAAATAGAAATTTTTGACCATCATCCCACAGGAAAAGCTAAAAATAAAAATCTATCTGATAACATCAAATATAACTTTTTTCCTTATGGAGCATGTACCACTCATTTTGTTTTTCAACTAGATGAAAAAAATGTATCACTAAATTCTAAACAAGCTACATTAATAGCTTTAGGAATATATGAAGATACAGGAAACTTTAGATATACAGGAACTACTCCAGAGGATATAAAAGCACTTTATATACTTTCTAAATTTGGCTTAGATTACGACATTATAAATAATATATTAACAAAGAGATTTGATGAAAAAACATTACACATTTTAGAAAACTTAGTTGAAAATTTACATATTATTTCAATAAATAATAACAAAATAGGACTTTCTTTAACTTATATAGAAGATTATGTGCCTGATATTTCATCATTCTTTAACAATATTAAAGAATTTTCAAATTTAGATGCAGTCTTTGCTATTTTAACAACAAAAAACAAAAATTTTATAATAGGAAGGTCAAATAATGACAAAATTAATGTAGGATACATCTTATCTTTTCTTGGAGGAGGAGGACATAAAAGAGCTGGTAGTGCTACAGTAAAAGGTTTAACAGGAAATGAAACACTAGAATACTTACATCTGATTTTGGATAATGCTATTGGAAAAAGTAAAAAAATTAAAGATATAATGCATAAAAACTTCTGTGTAATTTCAAAAAATACAAAAATTTCCAGCTTAAAAAATATTAAAACTCCTATTTGTATAGTAGTTGATGAAAATGGAAAATTTTTAGGTATTATTTTTGAAAAAAACATAAAATATGCAATTAAACATAGTCTAGGTAACTTAACAGCCTTTGATTTTGCTTTATCAGATGTTTATACGTTATTTCCAGAGCAAAAAGTTTCTGAAGTGGAAAAACAGATAATTAACCTTTCACAGGAAATTTTTCCAGTATTAGACCATCAAAAGCCTGTTGGAGTGGTTTCAAAACTTGATGTAATAAAGGCTTTACATTCAAATGAGTTTGAAGCAGAAAAAGAAGTATTTATCTCAAGAACAAAATTAATACCAAAACATTATGATTTTAGAAAAAAGTTAGAAAAATTCTTTGATAAAGAAATTATAGAAATACTAAAAAATTTAGGAACATTAGCAAAAAAACTAAATATGAAAGCCTATTTAGTTGGAGGAATTGTCAGGGATATTATTTTAAATAGAAAGAATTTAGATATAGATATCATTGTAGAAGGAGATGCAATTAAGCTTGCAAAAGAATTTGCAAAACAAAATAATTACTCTTTTCATAAGTTCGAAGAATTTTTAACAGCAAATATAAAGACAAAAACAGGACTAAAAATAGACTTTGCAACAGCAAGAAAAGAGACTTACGAGTACCCAGGAGCATATCCAAAAGTAGAAAAGGCAACTATAAAAGAAGATTTATTTAGAAGAGATTTTACAATTAATACTCTAGCAATAGATATTACAGCAGATAATTTTGGGATAATGCTAGATTATTTTAATGGATACAAGGACATAAAAGACAAAGTAATAAGAATTTTACATCAGCTTTCATTTATAGAAGACCCAATAAGGATATTAAGGGCAGTTAGATTTGCAGGGAGGTTTAATTTTAAACTTGGAAAAACAACAGAAAAACTATTAAAAATAGCAATAGACCAAAAACTGTTAAATGTTGCTCCTACAGGGAGAATAAATTTGGAGCTAACTTTAACTTTCAACGAAGATAAAGTAATTGAGATAATAAACTTGATGGATAAATATAAAATACTTCATAGTTTATTCCCAAATTTTTATTTATCAGAAGAAAAAAAAGAATTTTTAGAAAATGCTAAAAACCATATAGTTATGTTTGAAGAATTTTTCTCAAAAAAAGTTGATAAACCAAAAATTTACTTAACAATTCTACTTTATCATTTACCTTTAGAAATATCTTATCAAATTTTGAAAAAATATCATTTTGAAAATGTATTTAAAACTTTAGAGGAATTTTTATCAATTAAAGACAAATTAGATATAAACTATAAACCTAGTGAAATATATGAAATTATTAAAAAACTCTCTTTAGAAACAAAACTACTTTTAATATCTTTTGTTGAAGAAGAAGTATCAAAAAAAATAATAGACATTTTAAAGAAAGAAGAGGAAAAGAAGCTTATAATAAGTGGTCAAGATTTAAAAAATTTAGGTTTAAAGCCTTCCCCAAAATTTGCAG
>WFXI01000033.1 GCA_015490675.1 Hydrogenothermaceae bacterium | reverse complement strand
AAGTATGCTGGTGGAGTTGGAACAGATGTTACAAGAATTAGAGCAACAGGTTCACCTATTAAATCCTTAAATGCTAAATCTTCTGGTGTAATACCTTTTATAAAAATATTTGACACAATAGTTAATGCTATACAGCAAGGTGGAAGAAGAAGAAGTTCTCAAGTTATGTATCTACAGCCCTGGCATTTAGATATAGATGCATTTTTAGATTTAAGAGAAACAACAGGAAACCCTTATTTTAGAACTCCTTCTTTAAACACTGCTATCTGGATGCCTGATGAAATAATGAGAAGAATAAAAGAAGGAGAACCTTTATATTTATTTGACCCTGCAGAATGCCCTGAGCTTGTAACAAGTTGGGGTAAAGACTTTACAGAAAAATATTTTGAATGTATAGAGAAAGCAGAAACAGGACAGATTAAACTCTGGAAAAAAATAGATTCTCAAGAGT
Organism: Hydrogenothermaceae bacterium; assembly: GCA_015490675.1. GTDB lineage: Bacteria > Aquificota > Aquificia > Aquificales > Hydrogenothermaceae > Hydrogenothermus. Next base: position 13,631 of record WFXI01000033.1, on the reverse strand, counting down.
GGTTTAAAAGATATCTGTTTAAACTAGCTAAAACAGGGCATCCATGGCTTACATTTAAAGATAGACACAATGAGCATAACCCTTGCCCTGAGTATGGAGTAATAAATTCATCTAATCTTTGTGTAACAGGAGATACTAGACTTGCTACACAATGGGGTCTTGTAAAAGCTAAAGAACTTTATGAAAAAGGAGAACCAATAATTGCTACTTACGATAAAAGAACCGACGGAAACTGGAAGAAAAAAGGAGTTTCTACTGCTCAATGTTTAAAAATGTTCAAAACAAAAGAAAATGCAGATGTTTATGAGATAATAACAAAAGAAGGATACAAAATAAAAGCTACAGACTGGCACGAATTTTATAGAGCTGTTCCGTCTAAAGTGGCAAATGGATATGCCATAGATTACAAAATAGAGAAAGTGAAGTTATCGCAGTTAAAAGTTGGAGATAAATTATTAATCCAATCTGGAGAAGGACAATTTGGAAATGAAGGATACTATGAGCTAGGGCTTGTTATAGGTTTAATAACAGGAGATGGAACATTTTCAGAAAAGAAAGGATACAAAACGGCACATATAGACCTTTACAATGAAGAAATTTTCATATCAGATATTGTAAAAAATGCTATAGATAAGGTTATTGAGCTGGATTATTCATATGTAAATCCAAGGGAAGATAACAAAGTCTATACAAATACTATTCCAAAAGTATTTAATCATACTAGAAATAGCAAAAAGTTAAGATTTGCAAATATGAGAATTGCAAGAATTCTTGAAGAAAAATATGGATATACAAAGGAAAATAAGTTATCTGTTCCTGAAGTCATATTTAAAGGAACTAAAGAAACTGTAATTGGATACTTACAGGGATTATTTACTGCAGATGCTACTGTGAATGAAATAAGAAATAATGGAATTCCTACATTTTCAATACAACTTGCAAGTAAAAACAGAAAGCTTTTAGAAGATGTTCAAATCCTTCTTACAAATTTTGGTATAAAATCAACGATTTCAAAAATGAGAGATTATGAAAAAGAACATTTTAAATACACTACAAAAGATGGAAGAGAAAGAATTTATGATGCTAAGCCTTTATATAGATTATTAATTAATGGAAATAATGCTATTAGGTTTATAGAAGAAATAGGCTTTTTAGGAAAAAAACAGGAAAAAGCTTTAAAAATATTGAAAGAAAGAGAAGAACTAGGGTACCCAAGATATAGTAGAAAATCAGAACACTTTTTTGCAACAATAGAAGAAATAAAATACGCAGGTAAAGAAGATGTTTACGATACTACACAACTATATAACCATTCATTGATATTTAATGGAATAGTTACAGGAAACTGCACTGAAATTAGCATCCCTAACTCACCAGAAAGCACTGCAGTTTGTACACTTGCATCTATTAACCTTGCAAAACATATAAATGAAGATAAAACAGATATAGACTGGGATAAATTAAAAGATACCATTGAAACTATGGTTGTTGCCTTAGACAACATTTTAGATAAAAACTTCTATCCTTCTGAAGAATCTAGAAAAAATACGATGGATTTAAGACCTATTGGAATAGGTTTAATGGGATTTGCAGAAACTTTAGTAGAACTTGGAATACCTTATGATAGTGATACTGCTGTAGAGTTTGCAGAAAAAGTTGCTAAATTTATGAGAGAAACAGCTTATAAAAAGTCTGAAGAACTTGCAAAAGAAAGAGGAGCATTCCCTCACTATGAAGAAATGAAACAAAAAGGAAAACCATATCCATATCCACCAAGAAGAAATGCAGTTTTACTTGCAATAGCACCAACTGCATCAATTTCAATAATTGCAGGAACAACATCTTCCATAGATAGTTACTTCTCAAATGTTTACTCAAGGGATACCCTATCTGGTAAGTTTATTGTTGTAAACAAACAGCTTATGAAAAAACTAGAAGAGCTTGATATGTGGAATGAAGAAATGGCAGAAAAAATTAAAGCAAACGGAGGTTCTATACAGTATATAGATGAATTAGATGGAAAAATAAACAAAGCACTATTCAAAGGAGCATATGAAATCCATCCAAAAAGACAAATAGATATAGCAGCAGCATTTCAAAAATATGTAGACCAAGCAGTTTCTAAGTCAATTTACATAGAAGAAGACTTAAGAGATGATATGTTTGATATTTATATGTATGCTTGGGAAAAAGGATTAAAATCTACATATTACTGCTTTATTGATAAAACAATTAAAGGTGAAAAATATACTCAAAAGGTTAATAAAAGAGGAGCTAGAAGAGGTTTTGGTTTAGTAAAAGAAAGACTTAAAAAAGAAGATGAGAACCTAGAAGAATTAGAGAGAATGGCTAGAGAAAAATACGGAGATGAAGTAGTAGACAAAGTAAAAGCTGGAAATATTGATGCCTGTCCTACAGACCCGCTTTTAAACAAAATCTGTCCAAGCTGTGAATAAATTTCAAAAGCCCCTTTTTAGGGGGCTTTTATTTTTATTTATTTACAGTAGAAAGATTTACTTTTTCTAAAATCAGCTCTTCAATAGTTTTAGGTTTAGACAGACCATACCCTTGGGCAAAATCAATACCTAAACCTTTAATCATATTTAAAGTTTTATCATCTTCTACAAATTCAGCTACAGTTTTTACATTTAAAGCTTTAGACATAGAAGATATTGCTTTTACTATTTTTTGAGTAAATGCTCTTTGAGGAAGTTCTTTAATGAGAGTTCCATCTATTTTTAAAACCTGTAGTCCTCCCTTTTCTAAAAGTTCAGCAACAGTTGTTAAAGAAGAATAACCACTACCAAAATCATCAATAGCAAATTTTACATATGGATATTCTTTTTTTATTTCATCTAAAAACTGCATATATCTAACAAGTTTTTGCTCTGTAATTTCAATTGTTATATCGAATTCATTCATACATGAAATAAAGTCTTTAAGTAAGCTCAAAAAGTCTCTTGAGTTTAAAGATTCAAAGCTTAGGTTTAAGAAAAGTTTATTGCTAACTTTTTGAATAAGCTTTTTCTTTTGCTGTAATTTCTCTAAAACCAGTGCATCAAGATAAGAAATTAGCCCTAAATCATAAACTAAATTAATAAATACCCCAGCAGGAATTAGTTTACCTTCATCATCTTTTATTCTGGCTAAACCCTCTAAAAAGGCAATTTCTTTGTTATTTGTATCAAATATAGGTTGGAAAACAACATCTACCATTTTGTTTTTAAAACTGTTTTGAATAAATATAGTATCTTTATACCTTTGGTTTACCCAGTCTTGAACTTTCTTTTTTTGTTCTTCGTCTATTACAAAATAGGTTTTATTTTCAGATTCCTTAGCAACATCTTTTATATGTAGTAGTAATCTTGTTATATCTAAATAAGACAAGTCTATGCTTTTATCTATATCAAGGACACCTATACTAACAGTGCTTTCTATATATCTTCCATTTACTTTGAATTTTGTTTCTACTATTTCTTTTATTTGGGAAATAATATGCCTTAATGTTTCTTCTGAAACTTCTTTTAAAAATAAATAAAAATTGGCAGTTGAACCTTTAATTAAAATAGCTTTTTCTCTTTTGTTTGAGATAAATTCTGTAAGTCTTTTTTCAACATCTTTCAAAAACTTATTAACTTTTTCTTCTGAATATATTTGGTTTAGTGCTTTTAAGTTTTTTATATCAATTATTGCAATATAACTTTTTGAATTTGCTTCCTGATAATACTTAACAACATTAAAAAAGTTAGTTTCTGCATTAGAAAATGTAGTAAAGTATAACTCTGCTAAGGTTTTAGATAACTTTAAGCTATTTTCTATAAATTCTTTTAATGAGGCATATGCTTCTTTGTATCTGCCTGTAGAATAAAAAGTATAAAAAGTTAAAGAAATTTGATGTATAAGTTCGTGGAGTTTGTCTATGTATAAGCATAAGTTTGCATCAACACACACCATTACAGATTCAGGATAAGATAAATACTCTTTAAATATACATTCATCAGCAGTTATTAGAGGATAATTTTCTAGTTTGTTATTTTTTATAGCTTCTGCAATTTGCTTTATAAAACTTGTATGTTGAGAATATAGAAGATATCTATTAAAAGGTGAATTCTCTAGCTCTTTTAACTTATCAATTTCTTTGTATATGTATTCTTTTGATATTATGTCTTCTAGTTTGTTTATATACTTTTTTAAATCTAATAGGAAAGTTTTATCATTTAGCTCAGCTTCTAAGCTTACCCTTTCAAGTAATTTAACTTTTAAAAGTTCTATATTTCTGATGATTACAGGATAGGGAATATCTAGCTCTTTGTAAAATTTTGAAATTTTTTCTGTTTCCTTTGCTTCTGGAAACTCAGATAAATATTTATAAAGAATTTCTTCTTGTTTTCTTATAAGTTCTTTTAAAGTATCTTCACTATCTATAAAATGTTTAGTTTCTTCATCGTTTAATATATCTTTCTTTATTTCATCAAAAACTTTTGGTAAAAACTCTTTTAGCACATCTATATACCTCATTATTCTCACCTATTAGTGAGTTTTGAACTTAGATAATGCTTCTTTTAGTTTTTGTATTTTTTCGTCTAGGTTTTTAATATACTCTAGTGTTTCTTCTACATTTTCTATGTTTTCTGTTGCAACTTTATAAATTTTATCAATTTCGTCTAGTATTTCTCCAACATCTTCTAAAACTTCTGTAGAAACATTTGCAACATCTCTAGTTAGTTCTGCAGTTTCTCCTATAATATCTGATACTTCTTCTATTTCAAGCTCTGCTTTTTTAGAATTTTCTACCATTGCATTAACAATTTCTGATTTTTGATGCATTTTGTTTACAACCTGTTGTATAGAATCAACAATACCATTAATTGTGTTATTAATTTCTTCTAGATTTTTTCTTGTTTTTTCTGCTAATGTTCTAACTTCATCTGCTACTACACTAAATCCTTTTCCGTGTTCTCCTGCCCTTGCTGCTTCTATTGCTGCGTTTAACGCAAGTAAGTTTGTTTGGTCTGCTATATCCTTAATCATATCTAATACTTTTTTAGCTTCATCTGCCCTAAGGGAAAGTTCTTCTAAATCTTTTACAAGTTTTTGTTCTTCTTCTGAAGAGGAAGATACATTTTCAAGAAGTTCTGCAATAGTTTGTTTTACAGAAATTAGCTTATCATTTGCATTTTCTATTTCTTTAACTGTTTTTAAAACTTCTTCTTTAGTTTTTTCTAGAGGTTCTTTTATTTCTTGAGAAATTTTTCTTGTATCTGAAACTACTTTTCTTTCTGTGATTGTTCCTTCTTCTATCTCATTTGCAATGTCTTTTAATTCTTTAAGAGTTTTTAAGCTTTCATCTGCAACAGATTTACTTTCTGAAACAATGTTTTCTACTTTATCAATGAAAGTATTTATATGTTTTCCAACAGTTTCTAGCTCATCTCCAGTTTGTATATTAATTCTTTTTGTTAGGTCGCCTTCTCCTTCTGCAAGGTCTCCAACTCTTTCAAGTAGTTTATTAATTTGCTTTTTAAGTATAAAGTGAATAGCTAAAACCATTATAATAAATACAATAATGTCTATAATAATCATAGAAAAAGTCTGCTTAATAAATGCAGATTTAGCCTGGTCTACAGCTTGCTCTACAATACTTAAAGGTTTACCTAAAACTATATAACCAAAAGTTTTCCCATCTATATCTTTTAAAGCTACAGAAGTAATAAAGTAATTTTTACCTACTGCAAAACCATCAAAAAAAGAACCATTTGTATTTTGTAAATCATCTAAAAGACCTGTGTCTATTGTATCTTTTCCCTGACAAACTACATAGTTATTTCCATCTATTGATATTTCCTTTTTGTAAGACACATATTTAGCTAAATCTTTGCAAGAACTATCAACGAGAACTAAAACATTGCTATCTAACTTTTTCATATCTGAAACAATAGACTTTAAATCTAAAATGAACTCAACTGCTCCAATTGTTTCATGGTTTTTATTGAATACAGGAGAATATGCTCTAACACCAACACCAAATTTCCCTAATTCTAGATTTACAGTTGATTTTTTGTTAGTAAATACATACTTAAGACCTTTCTTATAAGAAATCACTTCATCTCCATACAAAGACGGATACCATTGTCTTATAAAGTTTGTTCCATCTTTTTTATGAACGGCAAGTTTCACATACTTAAATTTACTATCTTCTCTATATCTTCTAACTATTTCATCTGCTTTTGTTAATGCAATTTGTCTGTTATTTTCTTCTATGGCTTTAGCAATATCTCCATCTGCAGAAATTCCAATTGATGCGATTTGGCTAACTGATTTTTTCTCAGTAAGTAGTGCATTTGTTTGTTGTCTAAGTTTTTTGTATTCTTCGTTGTAAACTCTGTCCTTAATATGTGTGATTTCAGAGAGGTTAATAACTATAAGAACAAATAAACCGAATAAAAGAGATAAAACAATTGGAATGTGGAGTTTTGTAGCTAAAGAAAGTTTCATATATATAACCTCCTTTTATGATTTTAAGATAAGTTATTCTTTATACTTAAATATCTAATATATTTTGTCAGAAAGCAAGATGTTAACTATATTATTTGATATAAGCCTTCTTAACAGGAGGCTTTTGTATGGTTAAAAAATTTTTTAAAGAATATGTAAGCTTAATTTCAAATGAAAAAAATTTTGACATTCCACCTCAAATTTCAGAGTATATAGCTTCCATTTTTGAAAATTTTTCCAAAAATATGCCTCTTTATTTGATAGATATTTATGAAAATAAGCCATTTCAAACTTATAAAAAAAGAGGGGATTTAGCTTTAATTTTAGTTGGATTTTTTACAGAGTGGTTAAATAGACCAAGAAGACCTTTAACAGAAAAAGATTACATAGTTTCAGGAAAACAAAACTACTTTAATGCTTATGTTTATCTAGATGCTAATTTTAGTGAATATTTTTATGCAGAGCTTCAAAAAGAGTATACAAAAATATTAAGCCAGTATGATAACATATACTCTTATATTGATATTTTTAAACTCTTAAGTGAAAACTTTGAAGAATATGCAAGTATTTTAAAAGCTATGAGAAAAACAATGGAAGAAAATAAAAAGTTTTACTTAATGTTTAAAAGTATAGAGGAGTTTTTAGATAAGAATGAATAAACTTAGAGTTGCTTTAGCTCAAATTAATTCTATAGTTGGGGATATTAAAGGAAATACAGAAAAAATTATTAAATATATAAAATTTGCTAAACAAAAAAATACAGACATTGTTGTTTTTCCAGAACTCGTAATAACTGGCTATCCACCAGAAGATTTACTCTTTAAAGAAAGTTTTATAAATGAAAATTTAAAAGCTGTAGAAAAAATAGCCAAAGAAAGTAAAGATATTATTACAATAGTTGGTTTTGTAAACAAAAAAGAAGATATTTATAACTCTGCAGGTGTTTTATATAACGGAGAGGTTAAGGCAATATACAATAAAATGCATCTTCCAAATTATAGTGTTTTTGATGAAGTTAGATATTTTCAAAAAGGAAATGATATTGTTTTACTAAATATAGGTGGATATAAGATAGGTCTTTCTATCTGTGAAGATATATGGTATCCAGAAAATCCAATTAGCACATTAGCAGTTGAGGGAGCAGAGGTAATAATAAATATAAATGCTTCTCCTTACTCGATTGGAAAGCCAAAATATAGGGAAGAAATGGTAAAGGTTAGGGCAAAGGATAATTTAGTTTCTATTGTTTATGTAAATTTAGTTGGTGGACAGGATGAGCTGGTTTTTGATGGTAATAGTTTTGTAGTTTTACCTGATGGTAAGTTACAGGCAAAGGCAAAAGCTTTTGAAGAAGAGCTTTTATTTACAGATATAGATTTAGACCAGATTTTTAGAATACAGCTAAAAGATAATAGACTTAGAAATTTAAGGTCTTCTTATAAAAGGCAGGAAAATGTAATAGAAATAAAAATAGACCATAAAATTAAACAAAAAGAAGTTATAGAACAAAAAATAACTTTAGAAGAACCTGAAATAGCCTATATTTATAAAGCCCTTGTTTTCGGATTAAGAGATTATATTCATAAAAATAATTTTCAAAAAGTTGTTTTAGGTTTAAGTGGAGGTATTGATAGTTCACTGGTTGCAACTATTGCTGTAGATGCTCTTGGAAGGGATAATGTAAAAGGAGTTTTAATGCCTTCTAAATTTACATCAAAAGAAAGTATAGAAGATGCATTAGAGCTTGCTAAAAATTTAGGAATTGAAACTTTTACACTGCCTATAGAGGATATTTTTGAAAGATATTTAGAAGTTTTAAACCCTATCTTTGCAGGAAAACCTTGGGATACTACAGAAGAAAATCTTCAGGCTAGAATTCGTGGAAACTATTTAATGGCTTTGTCAAATAAGTTTGGATGGATAGTCCTTGCCACTGGAAATAAATCTGAAATGAGTGTGGGATATGCTACTCTTTATGGAGATATGGTTGGAGGATTTGCTCCAATTAAAGATGTTTATAAAACTACAGTTTACAAACTTGCAGAGTATAGAAATAGTATTTCTAAAGTTATCCCAGACAGGGTTTTAGAAAAACCTCCTTCTGCAGAGCTTCGCCCAGACCAAAAAGATGAAGATGACTTACCTCCATATTATATTCTTGATGAGATTATAAAACTGTATGTAGAAAAAGACATACCTTTAGAAGAAATAATTCAGATGGGATTTGATGAAAAAACTGTCAGAAGAGTTGTAAGAATGATAGATTCAAACGAATATAAGAGAAGGCAGGCTCCAATCGGTATAAAAATCACCGAAAGAGCCTATGGAAAAGACAGAAGAATGCCTATCACAAATAGGTTTAGAGATTAGTGATGGTGGTCTTCTTCTAAGTGGCTTTTTCCAAAATAAACTTCTTCAAACTTTTCTAAAGTTTCCCTTAAATTATCAACTACTTTTAAATCTACAGATTGTTTTGCTTTCATAGCATAGAAGTTTAATTTGTTTAAAAGTTCTAACTTTTTAAGATATTTTTCATATTTTTTGTGGTCTTTAGGGTCAACAGGTTTAACCCTTTGTGTAAAGAAATACTGCCAGATTATATGTTGTATCTTTTCCGCATGTTTATCTTTGTTCTCTATCCACCTAACAAGTTGGTTCATTACAAGTGGAGTTTTTTCTGCATTTGATAGTTCTTGAATTGCCCTAATTGATTTTTCAATGGTTAAAATAGCTTCCTCTATTTGCTCAATTCTAAGCTCATCGTGGTAAATTCCACAGGGTATTTCGCAGTGTGCGTAGGTTTTTGTAGAAAAAACTGAGAAAACCATAGCTAGAGCAACTAGAAGTTTTTTCATTATTTTGTACCTCCTTATTTTTTTATTTTTTAGTAAAATATACAATTGATAGTAATAAAAATATGATATTTATAAGGGAGGTTTTTTTATGAAAAGCTTAAAAAAATTAATTATTACTACAGGAATAGCTTTATTTTCAACCTTATTTTTCGGTTGTGTAGATTATGTTGAAAACATAGGTAAAAAGGATATTAAGTTTGTTCCTAAAACAGAAAAATATGGAAATTATACATTTGTAATTCCAGCTAACTTCAAGCTAAAGGAGGATAGTTCATTCATTTATGAAAATAATGGTTTTGTTAGAGCATATCTTGTTTATACTGGAGTAGGTGATAAAAGAAAACTAGAGAAATTTTTTGATGAATACTTACCTCAACAAGGTTGGAAAAAAATTGCAAGTTTTCATGGAGATGTTGTTGTTTTAGGATATCAAAGAGGAAGCCAGCTTTTACTTATTAAAATAGACAAAAGTTTAAACCTTAATATTGTTAAGATTATGCTTACAAAGAAATAGTTTAAAGTTTATACCTATCAGTTTGAGGGGGTAGTATTTCTATCCCCTTTATTTTTGGGTTATCTATATTCTTCGTTTGGATTAAAACTTTAAACTTTTCCCCCATACCTTTTGGAAGAACTAAAGTTTTTAATCTATTTAATCTTTCATAAGATTGCCAGTCTCCTTTTTCTTGAAGCTCTGCAAAAATATCCATTAATCCCAAGCTTGTTAAAAAGTGAGCCTGGTCTGTAAAAGCTATAGTTTTAAGTCCTACTTTTTCTCCATAGTGTTTTAATGCTGAGAAATTCACATGTGAAGTAATATCTTGATAACCTACATTTTCCCAGTAGTTTTCACTATATCTATGCTTGTGGTAGCAAAGAAGTGTTCCTTTCATTCTATAGTATTTATATAGTTCTGCAGATGGATATCCATAGTCTATTGTTATCACATAACCTTTTTTTAGCTTTTTACCAATTAATTGGATATAATCTTTTGCATCTAAATTTACTTCTGTTGTCATCCCTTCAAGTATGTTTATGTTTAGTTCTTTTAAATATTCTAAAATTTCTTTTCTTGCAGGTTTTTCTACTTCTATAATGTTTTCTTCTTCATCTAAAGTTAAAAACACTTCCCAAATTTGGTTGTTTTTCTTCCTGATTAGATAAACAGGGAAAGCATCAAAAAGTTCGTTTGAAAAGATTACCCCTTCTATACTTTCATCTTCAAAATCTATAATATCCTGAACCCATTTTGTATTTTGAAAATCTTTTAACAGTTGTTTTTGTGCTTTTATATGGTATGGAGATTTTTCTATTAAGATATATTCTGAATTCTCGTAAACTTTAGGATAGTTTTTCTTTAAATTATTTAAAATATCATATGCTAAGTATCCCTTTCCTGCTCCAATTTCTACAATTTTAAAATTGTCCGTATTTAACTTTTCAAAAATTTCTGCAAATTGTTTTGCAAGTAAAGCTCCAAATGCCTCATCTAACTCTGAAGCTGTAAAAAAATCTCCTTTTTCTCCTATTTTAGATTTATCACTCGTGTAATATCCAAGTTCTGGATAGTAAAGTGCCATATCCATAAAGTCTCTAAAAGAAATATCTCCTTTTTGTTTTATCTTATTTTTAATAATTTCTATTAGTCTTTCGTTACCTGTTAGTTTAGGCAATTTCCTTTTCCTTTGGTTTTATTACTCTATTTAATTCCTTTTTTACTTTTTCTATTAGTTTTTCATCATTTATTTTTGTTTTTTCTTTCGTTCTAACATAAAATGCATCTCTAGCCCTTTCTCCTTGTGTAGTTACTTTTGCGATGTGAACATATAAATCAAATTTTGAAAATACATGGATTATATCAAAAAGAAGACCTATTCTATCTTTTGCTGAAACATCAAAAATTGTATAACTATCTGACATTTTGTTATCTACTTTGACAAAAGTCGGTGGAGGTAAAGAGGTAGATTTAAATACTGTTTGTCTTTTCTTTCTTAAATCTTTAATTGTTAGTTTTCCTTCTTTACATTCATTAAACATTTGCAAAAACTTTTGGAACTTATTTTCATCTATTGCATCTAAAGTTGCAGTTGAAACATGAGCATTAATTAGTATTGTGTCATCTTTCCTTGTATAGCTGTAAATAGAAAGTATATTAACCTGCATATTACTTAGTATTCCTGTAAAAGCAAGAAGTGGATTTTCCATATCTTTTACAGCCATTACAATTTCAGAAAATCCAATACTACTGTTTTTTTCAAATAAAAATTGAGGTTCGCCAGTTTTCAGTAATCTATATTCTAGTTTCATATGTTTTAGAATATCATCTAAAGGTGTTGAGGAAATGTAGTAATCGGAGACTCTCTCAAGTAGTTTTTTTGCTTCATTTTCTCCAAACTCAACAGAAAGCAAGGCTAAAGCTTTCTTTCTTTTTTCTTCTATTTGTCTTTTATGCAGTTCCTCTGCAGAAATTCCTTTATCTAAAATTGCATAAGCTTTGTAGTAAAGCTCCCATAAAAGTGAGTTTTTCCACTCATTCCACGCATTTGGTCCAACAGCATTTGCATCGCACCATGTTAAAACTGTTAGCATTTTTAAAAACTCTTTATTTTTAACTATTTTTATAAACTCATCTAAAACTTTAGGGTCGTGAATATTTCTTCTTTGAGAGATTTTTGCCATTTCTAGATGGTATAAAACTAAATCGCTCACAATTTTAGCATCTCTTTTTGAGTATCCAAATCTAGTTAGTATGTCTATTGCCATTTTTGAGCCTAAAACGCTGTGGTCTGTTTTGTGCCCTTTTCCTATATCGTGTAAAAATATTGCCCATATTAAAAGGTCTTTCCTTTCTATATCTTTATATAATTCATACATTGATTTTCTTTGTGGCGTATCTTGTTTCTTTAGGCTTTCTAGCATTTCAACTGCTTTTATAGCGTGTGCATCTGTTGTGTATTTATGGTATGCATCGTATTGAAAGTGGCATCTTTGATATCCAAATTCTGGAATAAGTTCATCTATTACATAAAATTCCTGCATCTTTCTAATAGTTTTAGCTAAGTTTTTTACATCTGAGAAAATATCTCTAACTAGTTTTTTTGTATCTTCCGTAAGATTATCTTTTAGTTTCTTTTCATTTTTTCTAATTAAGTATTCAAGCTGTGAAGAAAAGTCTAATTCATATTCTTTGTAATATTTAAAAGCTCTAACAACATTAGAAACATCTTTTTCAAATTTTTCTGCATTAAAAACATCTAGCTCTGTAGCTGTTCTTGAAAATACTGCATCTATTGGTGTATGTATTTCAAAGTCGTGAGTTTCTGTTAAGTTTTTTAGTATTCTTTTGGTTATTGTATTTATTGATTTTGCATTCAGATAGTAAAGTTTCATCATTTGTTCAACAGAAGCCCTAAGTGCCTCTTCATCATCATCTGGTAGTGCATATCCAAGTTTTTTGGCTACTTCTCCTTGAAGTGAAAAAACAAGAACATCACATTTTTTATTGCATATTAAATGCATCTGGTTTCTGATTTTTAAAATAAAATCATAAGCTCTAACAAGCTCTATATATTCTTCTTCTAAAATAATTTTTTTATCAACAAAGTATCTGTAATCTTCCACATCATCTAAAACTTTTGCTATCCAGAAAACTTCGTGAAAATCTCTTAAACCTCCTTCGCCTTCTTTTACATGAGGTTCCATCATATATATGCTGCTTCCTGTTTTTTCATATCTTAGTTTTCTGGCTCTTAATGTTGCTGTTATATATTCCTGTCTTTTGTTTCTAATTAACTTTTTAAATTTTGTTTCAAGCTCTTTAAATATTTCTTCATTTCCCCATAAAAACCTACCTTGTAGCAAGGAAGTTGCTACTGTTAAATCCTCTTTTGCAAGTTTTACGAATGTTTTTATGTCTCTTGGTGAAAATCCTATATCTACTTTTAGGTCTAGCAGTAGGTAGTAGAAATCTTCTAATCCTTTTTTTAATTTCTCAAAATTTTCTTCTTTAAAAACAAGGGATATATCTATATCTGATTTAAAGCAAAGCTCTCTTCTTCCATATCCACCAAGAACTACAATTGATATATCCTCAGGGTTTTCAAAGCTAATTTCTGCAAACTTTCTTATCGTTGCATCTGTAAGGTCTGATAAAGCTCTAACTGTATTTAATCCAGTTTCTCCATTATAGTGATTTTTAATTATTTCTTCTTTTTTTTCAAAGTAGTTTTCAAGTATTTGTTTAGCCTGCTTTGATTTTGTTGCTTGCATTTTTTACACCTT
>WFXI01000032.1 GCA_015490675.1 Hydrogenothermaceae bacterium | reverse complement strand
TGGTGTTTTTAGCTTTGGTATTTTAAGTAATCCTCTTTTCTTGCTTACTCTTTCTATTACAAAATGCTGTGGTATGTGGACTGTTTGCTTTGATTTTTTCTTTTTGAATTTTGGAAATCCTGCTTCTCCTTCAAAAAAGTTTTTATATGCTGTGTCAAGGTTTTGTAGTGATACCTGTAAACTCTGGCTGTTTGCTTGTTTTAGAAACGGGTATTCTTTTTTTAGTGCTGGAAGCATTGACTGGTATAGGCTGTATTTCCATTTTATTCCTTTTTCTTCGTATTCTTTCTTAGATAATGCTAAGAAATAGTTATATACAAATCTGCAGTGTCCAAACTGGATGTTTAGAAAATGCTCTTGCTCCTTATTTGGGTAAAGCCTGAATCTATATGTATATTCTGTTATCATAGCTAAATACCATCTCTAACATTATAACTCAATACTAACGATAAAATGATATTTCTGGCTTTCGCCAGTGTGCTGTATCCACCCTTTAAAAAGGGTGGAATTAGCACATAGTTTTTCTTAAATTCTGAACTTAATCTGGTAAAGAAAAAGAAAATCAACCAATTCAAGACACAAACGAAAAAACATATTAAATCTTTATATGTAAAATTAAAGATAATTTACCTTATATTTCTACTCACATATCTAAAATAGTGATGTATTTACAAAAATTTACAAGTTGATTTACAAATCTTTATTTAGTCTTTATATAGACTTTACAAGAAAACAGTTTTAGATTTACAAAGATTTACTTAAATCTTTATACTTATTTATCTTGTAAAGCCGAAAAGAAAAATCGTAAATCACTTGTAAAGGCAAGGGCAAATGGAAAAAAAATTAGTAAATTTCAGACTTCCTGTTGATTTAATCAATAAACTAGACGAATTGGCAAAAGAAACAGGTAAAAACAGAACTCAATTAATAGAAGAAGCTATAGAATGTCTTTACTCCAGCAAAACAGAAAGCAAAGCCGAAATAGAGCTTTTAGAAAGACAAAACCAGCAATTACAACAAGCTTTACAAGGATTTCAAATAGCTTTACAAGGTAAAGATGAGCTATTGAAAGAAAGAGAAGAACGAATAAAGGAACTAAAAGAGACCATAGAAATATTAAAAGAAAAACAGAAAGACGGAAAGTCTTTCTGGAAGTTTTGGAAATGATTAAAATTTCAAATACCTTTGTTAACAAAACCTAACTTTTGAAAAAAATAATAGGTAGCAAAAAGTAGTAATTGAAAAATTTTCCAAATCTGGAATAATCCAAAAATGCTAACAAATGCTCACATTTGGAGAAAATCTCAACCGTAATTTTTCGTTATTTTTTCTAATGTAGTCCTTTTGTTGCAGTTAAAGAAAAAGAGAAGGAGCAAGCCTTAATACGCTTGCTTAATTTTCCAATTTGCTAGATAGATTTAACTCAGCTTTTTCTATGACTTCATTATAAAACCTTTCATCAAAGGCTTTTAATTCTTTTTGGAAACACTCCAGCAAAGAACTAAAACCGTGTAAATCTTTTCTATTTACTCCAGAGCTGTAGTTTTTATTCCATAAACCGTTAAAGGCTAGTCTTATGCCTTCCATCAAAGAAGATAAATAAATAATGTCATTTTCATATTCAGTTAAATCTATATCTAATTCTTCTTTCATTTCTCTAACTTTCATTTTTACCTCCTTCTTTTAGAACTTAATCTAACACTTTTAATATTTCCTTCAAACAAGTTTTTAGTAGTGAAAACAGTTTTGCAAAAATCAGCTAATTCTTTTTGTTTCCTCTGGATTACTTCTTTTTGTTCTTCATATGTTTTGCAGTCTTTAAGCCATTCTTTTAATTCTTTTATCTGGATAGGAATAAAGCCTTTATTGGCTACAAAGGCTTTGGCTTCTTCTGATAAAACAAATGCGAATTTGCCATAGGGGGTTTCAAAGTAAATAGGGGCTTTTTGCTTTCTTATTATTTCTTCTAGGTTTTTTAAATCTTCTTCTGATACGAAGTTGTTTTTTCCCATTTTTACCCCCTCCCTTGTCTAATGGTTACTTGATATATTTCAAAAACCCTTTCTCTAGGACCATAGATAAAAAAGCGACCTCTTGAGCTGACAACTTAACCGATAGTTTAGAAATAGCTCCTTTAACCCCTTTTTTGCCTTCTTCTAGAGATATAAAAGCTCCATCTTCTACAAATTGAATAGTTAACTTTTTCCAGTCTCCAGTCTTTTCGTTAAATCTAAATAATTCCGTTTTTCTAGGGTCTTTTTGCTGTTTTTGGTTTTCCATTTTTTTTACTCCTTGTTATAATTTTTTTGCCCTTGCCTAAAAAAAGACAAGTGAAGGGACGCTAGCCCTTCCTTGTCTTACCCCTCAATTACAAAATAATCACCTTGCCTAATAGAGCCTGTTTTATCCCAGATTCCACCGAAAGCTGTATAACCAATGTTTTCTTTGTTTAATCTTTTCAAATTATTTAGGTTGCCAGCTTCTACTTCTTTAAAAAAGACTTTAACAAATCCTGAGCTGTAAGGGATTGTTTTGATGGCTTTTAAGACTTTCTTCATTTTGATTGACCTCCTTTTTTAGTTTCTATTATATAATATATGACACAATATATGTTTTGTCAAGTATTTTTATACATATATAAATCAATTCCTAATTGACAAGGTAAATATATCGTTATATATTTATAGAAACTGCTGGAGGTAATACTATGGAAGAAAAAGTAAAGAAAAAATCTTTGTCCCC
>WFXI01000031.1 GCA_015490675.1 Hydrogenothermaceae bacterium | reverse complement strand
TTGGAATTGTAGAAGCAATTGTTATAGCTATCTTTGTAGTTTTAAACTTCTTTGGCTCTAAAGCAGTTGGAAAGGCAGAGTTCTGGATAGTTTTAATAAAGGTTTCCATATTGCTTTCTTTTGTAGTCATAGGTATATGGAATATAAACCCCGATTTTATAAAACCTAGTTTTTCTAAATCGGGTATTACTGATATATTTTATGCTGCATCAGTCCTATTTTTAACATATATGGGATTTGGTCTGATTACAAATGCATCTGAAAATATAGAAAATCCAGAAAAAACTGTCCCCAAGGCAATTTATATAAGTATAGCTATAGTTTCTTTTGTCTATGTTTCCGTTGCCTTAACTGCAATAGGAAATCTTGGTGTTGAAGGCTTAATCAAAGCAAAAGAATATGCTTTAGCTGAAGCATCAAAACCTTTTTTAGGTGAGTTTGGATTTGTTTTAGTATCACTTGGAGCATTGTTTTCAACCTCTTCTGCGATAAATGCTACTCTTTATGGAGGAGCAAATATTGCCTATGTTTTAGCAAAAAAGGGAGAACTACCAAAAATATTTGAAAGGAAAATATGGTTTAATGAACCAGAAGGGCTTTATATTACTGCAATACTAAGTTTAATTTTTGCAGTAAGTTTTAACTTAGAGGGGATTTCTTCTCTAATAAGCTTTGTATTTTTAATAATTTATTTATTTGTGATAGCTTCCCACTTTAAATTATCTAAGCAAGGGAAAGTTGATGGAAATAGAGGTATTATTTCTTTAAACTTTATAATAATTTTCTCTGTTTTAATAGTTTTAATGAATTACCAGTGGGAAAGTTCCAAAGACTCTTTCTGGACAAGTTTAGGGATTTTAGCTTTTGTAATAATATTTGAATTCCTGTATAAAAACTATTCCCATAGAATTTTTGTAAAAAGAAATGGGTAAACCTTTGTATGTTTACCCTTTATTTTTCAATGGAACTAAAGTAAATATCATATTTCTACCTTCTTTTTTAGGTTGCTTTTCAACTTTTCCAACATCCTGAGTATCCTGAATAATTCTTTCTGCCAGTTGTTGTCCTATTTCTGGGTGAACATTTTCCCTTCCCCTAAACATTATAATAACTTTTACCTTATCACCATCTTCTAAAAATTCTCTTATATGTTTCACTTTTGTTTCATAGTCGTGTTTTTCTATTTTTAGCCCAAATTTCATTTCTTTAACATGTTGCATATGGGCTCTTTGCTTTTTCTTTGCTTCTTTTTCCTTTTTCTTTTGCTGGAATTTATATTTACCATAATCCATTATCTTACAAACTGGTGGGTTTGCATTTGGAGAAACCTCTACTAAATCTAAATTTTTCTCCTCTGCAAGCCTTAAAGCTTCTTCAATAGGGACTATTCCTCTGTTGTTTCCTTCATCATCAATAAGCCTACATTCTTTGGCTCTAATCTGATGATTTACTCTTAACTCCTGAATGGCTAATTTACCTCCAAATGTATTTTCATACTTTTATCTTTAATTATACTATGTTTACGAAATTCTTCCCTTGAATTTGGGAAGTCAGACCTGTAATGTGCACCTCTACTTTCTTTTCTGTTTAATGCACTTTTTGCAACAGCTTTTGCTACCAATACTAAATCATATAAATACCTGCTATTTTTATAATTTATAAGCTTTTCCTCTAAATTTTCAAACTCTTTTATAGCTTGCTTTAAACCTTTTTCTGTTCTAACTAATCCCATATATTTCCAGCTAATGTTTTTTATTGTACTTGTTAGTTTTTCCCTTTCTTCTCTAGTTAATTCTTTATCTGTTTTTATTTTATTATCGATTTTTATCTGTTTTATATTAGCAAATTGATTATATTTATACACATAGTAAGCAGTTTTTCTTCCAAAAGCTAAACATTCAAGTAAAGAGTTACTTGCAAGTCTGTTTGCACCGTGAACTCCTGTACAAGCCACTTCTCCTACTGCGAAAATTCCTTCTATAGCTGTTTTTCCATAACTGGTAGCCTCAACCCCTCCCATTGAAAAATGAGCAGCAGGACTAACAGGTATCCTATTAATTTGATTTTCAAGTCCATATTTCCTTAAAAGCTGGTAAATTGTTGGATATCTTTCTGCTATGGATATTCCTTTTTTTACTATTGGAGATAAATCTAAATAAACTTTTTCTCCATTTAAATATTTACTGTATATTGCTTTTGCTACTTCATCTCTAGGTTTTAATTCATCTATAAATCTTTCTCCTTCTTGATTTACTAAAACTGCTCCTTCCCCTCTTAATGCTTCTGTTAAAAGATATGCTGGCTCATTTTCAATATAAAGAGCTGTTGGATGAAATTGGACAAATTCCATATCTTTCAGATAAACACCTGCTCTAAAAGCATTTCCTATTAAGTCTCCACCTATTTTATACGCAGATGTATTCCTGAAGTATATTGGACTGTATCCTCCAGAAGCTAAAACAAGAGATTTTGCATAAATTACTTTTTTAGAAACTTTGTTAGATAAAATAATACCTACAAATTTATTTTCATCTGTTAAAATCTCATCAACAAAGTACCCAGCTTCTATATAAATATTATCTTTTATTTGATTTGCTATAAATTTTGTTAAAAAGTATCCAGTTTTATCCTTAATATGAAGAATTCTATTTTTACTGTGAGCTCCCTCTTTTGTAAGCTTTAGCTTACCATCTTTGTCTTTATCAAATTCCAATCCTTCTTTTATTAAATTAATAACTTCTTCTAAACCAGTCTCAACCATAAAATTCACATTTTTTTCAATGCAAATACCTTTTCCAGCTTTAATTGTATCTAAAGAGTGAATTTCTGGAGAGTCATCTTCTCCTAATGCTACAGCTATTCCACCTTGAGCAAGAAATGAGTTTGATACCCCTACTTCTTTTTTTGTTATTACCAGAGGTTTTATCCCAAGTTTAGTTAAATATTTTGCCACTGTTAATCCTGCAAGTCCTGCTCCAATTATTACTGTATCTACAGTTTCTGCAGGAAGATAGTTTGTATTAAATTCAGTTAAATATCTATACATGAACCTCTTTCTTAAGCATATCAATAATATTTTCTATCAGTCTTGTTAGTTTATAAGGATTGTGCCTTGCAAATTTTCCTTCTTCTAAAAGATGTTCTGCAAAGATAGTTATTCCTATTTTGTTTATTTCTTCTTCATCTAAAATTACAGGCTCTGCATTTTCTTTTTTATATTTCTCCATAGTTTCTAAAGAAGGCATTTTTATATTCGCTATAACCATATCAATGAAGACAGTTCCAACTGCATTATGAATTGCATTTATATGGTCTGAAACTTTAAAATTATCAGTTTCTCCAAACTGGGTCATAACATTAGAAATGTATAATTTCTTAGCTTTAGAAGATAAAACAGCTTCCTTTATCTCAGGTATTAATAAGTTTGGTATTACACTTGTAAATAAACTACCAGGACCTAAAATTATAAGGTCTGCATTTTGTATTTTTTCTATAGCTTCATCTGGTGCCTTAGGGTTTTCAGGTTCAAGCCATATTTTTTCTATTTTTGCAACAAGTTTTTTTCCATATTCTGTTATCTGGGTTTCGCCTTTTATTACTTTCCCATCAGTGAACTTTGCAATAAGGTCTACCTCTTCTTCAGTAGAAGGTATTATTTTTCCTTTTATTTTTAAAATATCTGATGTTGTTTCTATAGCTTCTAAAAAGCTTCCTGTAATGTCTGTTAAAACAGTCAAAAATAGATTCCCAAAAGAATGCCCCTTTAAACCTTCTCCTTTTTTAAATCTGTATTGAAACACCTGTGTTAATATGTCTTCATCTTCTGCTAATGCAGAAATACAGTTTCTAATATCTCCTGGAGCAGGTATTCCAAGTTCCTCTCTCAATCTTCCAGAACTACCACCATTATCAGAAACTGTAACAATTGCCGAAAGGTCAGATATTTTATCTGGAACTAAATTTTTAATCCCCCTAAGCAAAGAAGAAAGACCTGTTCCTCCACCAATTGCAACTACATTCATTTTATATTCCCCTGTACTTTAAAAATTTTTCTATATTTTCTTTATTTATTTCACTGATTAGACCTTTTTCGGTTATTATAGCAGTAATATTTTCTGCAGGTGTAATATCAAAGCTGTAATTTAAAGCTTTAGTTTTTTCAGGAGCTATTTTGTATCCTCCACAGGTTTTTACTTCATTTTCATTTCTTTCTTCTATTGGTATATCTTGCCCTGACTGAGTTTCCAAATCAAAAGTAGAAGTTGGTGCTGCTACATAAAAAGGAATATTATGATGCTTTGCTAAAACTGACAAAGTATAAGTTCCTATCTTATTTGCCACATCTCCATTTGCAGTAATTCTATCTGCTCCAACAATAATTACATCTATCATTCCTTTTGATATTAAAAATCCTGCACTATTATCTGTTATTAAATAGTGAGGAATACCTTCCTGCTCTAATTCCCAAGCTGTAAGCCTTGCTCCCTGTAAATATGGTCTTGTTTCATCTACAAAAACAGTTATATCTTTTCCATCCTCAAAGGCACTACGGATTACCCCAAGAGCTGTCCCCCAGCCAGAAGTTGCCAGAGCTCCCGTATTGCAATGGGTCAGTATATTTGCTTTTTTAGGAATTAATACCTGTCCATATCCACCAATAGACTTATTTGCATGATAATCCTCTAAATCTATCCTGTTTGCTTCTTTAAATAGGGCTTTTATAAGCTCTGCTTCAGTTTTTTCTTCTTTCCATTTTTCAAATTTTTTCCACATTCTATCTAAAGCCCAAAATAAGTTAACAGCTGTAGGTCTTGTATTTTTCAAAGTATTTAAAACTGTTTTTGCCTCTTCTAGCGGTTTTCCTTCTTCAATAAGGTTTTTAACTCCTATAGCAAAACCATATGCTCCAACGATACCAATTAGTGGAGCACCTCTTATAACCATATCTTTTATTGCTTTTGCTACTTCCTCATAAGTAGATAGCTCTATCCATTCTTCTGTATGGGGAAGTTTTAGCTGGTTTAAAACAATAAGTTTTTGGTCTTTAACTTCTATTGGTCTAATATCTTTTAGTTTCCTTGCCAATTTCCAATCACCTTTTTAAGATTTTTTTATCAACAAAAATAGTAATCCCTGCAATTAGTAATACTGATAAAAAAAATAGTGTAAATAGCCAAAAATAATACTCAGTTGGAGTCATCATTTTTTTGTCCTCCCATTTGAATAAAAAGCATACCTAATGGCCACACCTATATTTAAAAGCTGTTTACCAAACTTCTCTAGAGATTTCATTATATTGTAGCTACTATATCAACAACATCTACCACATCTTTAATTTTTGCTTTAACAAAGTCACCTGCTTTTACAGGTTCTTGAGTTTCTAAGTACACAATTCCATCTATTTCAAAAGCACTCCTATAGGTTCTACCAACAGGAAGAGTTTCCCATTCCTCAGAAAATCCATCTATTAAAACTTCCATTTCTTTTCCTATTAAAGAAGCATTTTTTTC
>WFXI01000030.1 GCA_015490675.1 Hydrogenothermaceae bacterium | reverse complement strand
CTCTTAATGTTTTATCAAATTTTGATTATACATAATATTGCAAATTTTGGAGAAATGGAGTAAATTTAAATTAAGAAATGATTGAAAGGTTATGTAATTTTGGGATTATAATGATGAAAGAAAATTTTTATCCTATTTTTAAAACAGTCAAGAAATTAATCGTCATTGTAGCTATTGTTATAGCCTTGTTTAATCCTTTTTATAACCAAGTAAATGCTCCAGAACCACAGAACTTAGATAAACTAGCTCAAGAAGTATGTAATGACCCACAAATAAGATTAAAAATTTATGATTTTTACACAGGGAAATACATTTTCAAAATAAGAGCACCTCCCGATATAGCAGCACGTCTTTTTAATAAACATGGTGTAAAAGATGTTTATCAAAAAGAAAAAGAAATCTGCCAAGAATTACAAGCCAAACTCCACAAAGACAACAACTACTGCCCTCCTAATAACTTAGCCTGTGCATATACAGGGGCTGGTGTAATTCCTGCAAACCAAACAGGTTATATTCCTCCAAAGAATATTCCTTAGATTATTTCTTTTTTCTTTATTCCTTAGTGAATCCCTAGTTAGCGAATTAGCTAGTGACTGTAATGGCAGAGATGCAGCTATAGAAAGTTCAATAAGTATACAATGTGACTGTAAGTGGTTTAGGTTATAATTAAAACAAAAACTTAAAAAGGCAAAAATGGGAAGTTTAGATATAACATTAAGAGACGCAATTCAGGAAATACCCCCTAAATTCATTCAGATATTGACAGGAAAATCTGCTACTAAACTTTTAGATACATCTCTACCAGAAGTAAAAGATAGAAGAGTAGACTTTTTAGTTGAATTGGAAGACGGAAAAATATTTCACCTTGAACTTCAAACAACAAACGATAAAAGTATGCCTTTTAGGATGTTAGAGTATTACACACTGATTTCGCAAAAATACCCATCAAAAGATATTGTTCAAATGGTTTTATATGTTGGGGAGAAACCGTTAAAAATGGAAAACAAGATTGAAAAAGAAAACATAAAGTTCAGTTTTACACTGAAGGATATAAAAGAGATAAAGTGTAAAGAGCTGTTAGAAAGCAAAGACTTAACAGACAAAATATTAGCAGTTTTGTGTGATGTAGAAGATCCTAAAAAGTATTTTATGGAAATACTCACAGAATTATCAAGACTACCCGAAAGGGAAAGAAGAGATTATTTAAAGAAGTTATTGAATTTATTATCGTATAGACCTAAATTAATGATAGAGTTTAAGAAGGAGGAAGGTAAAATGCCGTTAACAATAGACAGAGAAACAAAGGAAAAACATCCGCTTTATAAAGACGGAAGATGGGAAGCTAAAAAAGAAGATGTTTTAAATCTACATAAAGAACTAAACTTAGAACCGAAAAAAATAGCTAAAATTTTAAAAGTTCCTTTAAAGTTTGTTGAAGATGTTTTAAAAGGAGAGAAATAAGAAAAACAAAATACTATTGTTAATGGAGAGTGTAAATAGAACTGTGTAAAAAACTTTATAAACCGCTTTATATCGTAAATTTACACAGTTTTATGGACAGTCCCGAGTTAGCCTATGGAAAATGCTAAAATTTTTACTGGTAGGTGTTCATCATATACTGAACCGATACAATCATAAAAAGGGAGGGAAAAATGTTGTTTATAAAAACTTTCTGCTATAATAATTATATGTTATCAGAATTCTACAATAAAAAACTTAAAAAACCTTTAGCCACGTTAGCTACAATTTTAACATTATCTACTTCATTTTATGCTAATAATCAGGCAAGTGCCCAAGAATTAACAGAAAAAGAGAAAATAGCAATGTCGTATGCTTGTGCTCCAGATTCTGAAAAAGAAGTATATTTAAGGGCGTATTTACCAGGAACTGAAGAAACGCTTTATTTTATAAGAGCACCTCTTGACTTTGCAGCTAAACGTCTTAAGGTAAATTTAAATAATCTATATAAATCATTAGACAAAAAATGCCAAGAATTACAAGCCAAACTCCACAAAGACGATGACTACTGCCCTCCTAACAGTTTAGCTTGTGTTCATAGAAGAACAGGGTTTATTCCAGCAGATGAAGTTTTTTACACCCCTTATAAAGGTGTTAAATGGTAATTTTTCTTTTCTTTAGTCCTTAAATAATCCCTAGTTAGCGAATTAGCAAGTGACTGTAACGGCAGAGATGCAGCAATAGAAAGTAGTATCTCAGTCCAATGTAGAAACAAGAAATTATTAATAGATGAAAAAATCTGAGATACTAAATTCTCATATCTGGTAAATTCCACCCTAGAGACTTTAATTTTTCTTTTCCTTTTTCTGATATTCTTTTTGTATTCCAAGGTTTATCAAAAACGAGATTGATTATTACATTAGCTTCAGGAAAGTTTTCTTTAATTTTATTTTCTATCATTTGTTTTATTAAACTTCTTAAAGGACAATTAGGAGTAGTAAGTGTCATAGTTATAGT
>WFXI01000029.1 GCA_015490675.1 Hydrogenothermaceae bacterium | reverse complement strand
TATATAGCCCGTGGGGAATGGTATTAGTAACAGGGCCAACAGGTTCTGGTAAAACTACCACTTTATATACAGCTTTGATGGAAAGAAATACAGATGATGTAAACATATCTACTGCAGAAGATCCTGTAGAAGTTGCTATTCCAGGGATAAATCAGGTTCATGTTAAAGAACAAATAGGATTAACTTTTGCAGAAGCCTTAAGAGCTTTTCTAAGACAAGACCCAGATATTATTTTAGTTGGTGAGATTAGGGATAGGGAAACAGCAGAAATAGCTGTAAAAGCAGCACTAACTGGGCACCTTGTTTTATCTACATTGCACACTAATGATGCGCCATCTTCTATAACAAGATTAGTAGATATAGGTGTAGAAAATTTCCTTGTTGGAACAGCTGTTAATTTAATAATAGCTCAAAGATTAATAAGGAAGTTGTGCCCTAAATGTAAGCAACCTGCTCCATATCCTCCTGAATTTTGGAAAGGTTTAGGTTTTTCTGATGAAGATATATCAAATAACCAATTTTATGTTCATAGTAAGGAAGGTTGTGAATACTGTAATCATACAGGATACAAAGGCAGGGTTGCTGTTCACGAAATTTTAGAAATGGACGATGATATAAGAAAAGCTGTGTTACAAGGTAAGACTGCTGCTGATATTAAAGAAATAGCTCAAAAAAAGGGGATGAGAACCCTTTACGAAAGTGGATTATTAAAAGTTAAGAAGGGTATGACTGATTTGGCAGAAGTAGAAAGAGTATTAATGAAGACATAATACAGGGGGGATAGGATATGTCAGAAGAAGTAAAAATATCTTTAGATACCATTGCAAAAGAAGCTGTAGAGAGAAATGCATCTGATATACATATAATAGCAGGAGCACCACCATCTTTAAGAGTAGATGGGAAGATTATTTATCTAACTCATTATCCTGTATTAATGCCAAAGGATACTCAACAACTTATCTACTCAATAATGAGTGAAAAGCAAAGAAGAATTTATGAAGATCAGCATGAAGTAGATTTTTCTGTAGGAATGAAAGGAATAGGAAGGTTCAGGGTAAATGTCTATGCACAAAGAGGCACTGTAGCTGCAGCTTTAAGAAGATTGCCGTATCAGATAAAACCTATGGAAGAATTAGGCTTAATTCCTGCAGTAAGAGAACTTTGTCATAAATCAATGGGATTAATTTTAGTAACAGGACCCACTGGTTCTGGTAAAACTACTACTTTAGCTTCAATGATTGACTATATAAATACAAACTTCCAGTACCATATAATTACCATTGAAGACCCAATAGAATATATATTCCCTCATAAAAAGTCAGTAGTTTCCCAAAGAGAAGTTGGAAATGATACTAATGGATTTAATATAGCCTTAAAATATGCTCTTCGTGAAGATCCAGATGTAATTCTAGTTGGTGAGATGAGAGATTTAGAAACAATAAAAGCAGCATTAACAGCTGCAGAAACAGGACACCTTGTATTTGGAACATTGCATACAAATACAGCAATTCAAACAATAAACCGTATTATTAATGTGTTCCCAGAACATGAGCAGGATCAAATCAGAACAGAATTAAGTTTTGTTTTACAAGGTGTTATATCTCAAAGGTTAGTTCCTAAAATAGGTGGTGGTAGGGTTTTAATACATGAGGTTCTTATACCAAATACTGCTATAAGAAATCTAATAAGGGAAAATAAAATTCATCAAGTTTACGGTCTTATGCAGGCTGGTCAAGCAGAAACAGGTATGCAAACAATGAATCAATCAATATTGAAGGCAATAAGAGAAGGTTTAATTACTCCTGAAGATGGAATGAAGATATCTCCAGAACCACAGGAACTGCAAAGACTTCTAAATATGAGGATATAAAAATAATAATAAAATTAATGGGGAGTAAAAATGCCAAAATTTAAGTATGAGGCGAGGGACAGATACGGTGTAAGAAAAAAAGGTAATATTTCTGCTGATACGATAGAGCAGGCAGAAGAGCTTCTTAAAAATCGTGGATTCCAAGATATTAAAATTAAATTATCGAAAGAAAAAAACAAAGAAAAAAAAGAAACAAAATCTGGGTTTAGACTGTTTTCTCCAAAAGTTAAAGAGAAGGATTTGGCTATTTTTACTAGACAGTTAGGTGCTATGATTTCTGCAGGAATAGGTATTGCTGATGCTCTTGAGATATTGTCAAAGCAACTTCCAAATCCAACCTTAGCAGAAGCTTTAAAACAGGTTCAAGAAGATGTTACAACAGGTATGTCTCTTTCTAAAGCTATGGAAAAACATCCAAAGGTTTTCCCAAGATTTTTAGTTAATCTAGTTGCATCTGCTGAAGAGTCAGGGAATCTAGATGTTGTTTTACAAAGAGCAACAGTTTACTATGAGAAGATAGCTGCAATAAAAAGAAAGATAGTTAGTGCTTCTTGGTATCCAACAGCTGTTTTAATAATAGCGACTTTAATAGTTTTAGGAATTTTAACTTTTATTGTACCAACTTTTGCAAAAATGTACTCAGAAATGGGTGCAGATTTACCGATACT
>WFXI01000028.1 GCA_015490675.1 Hydrogenothermaceae bacterium | reverse complement strand
TCTTGTCCACCAGCAACTCTAAAACCTATTTTTAGTAATTCTTTTCTTAAATCATCTGCATTTATACCATCTGGTGAATAAACTCCTGTTGCAGAGTTTGCAGGGCTCTTAGATAAAAGTTTTAATCCTAACTCTTTTACTGCTTCTCTTGTCATTTCTGCAAGTATTTCGTGCCTTTTTGCTAAATTAGAAACTCCTTCATTTAACATTAGTTTTAAACTTTCATTTAATGCAATTATTAAATTTATTGCCGGTGTATATGCTGTTTGTCCTTTGGCTTGCTTTGCACTTTCAGCTTTTACATTAAAGTAGAATTTTGGAATATTAGATTTTTCCAGTCTTTTTTCCGCTTTCTCACTGTAATAAAGTATAGAAAGCCCTGGAGGAAGCATTAATGCTTTCTGTGAACCTGTTACTAAAATATCAATTCCTATTTTTTCAGGATATACTTCATAAACCCCTACAGAAGTAATACCATCTACAACTAAAAGACAATCCTCTAATTTACCACAAACTTTAGCTAAATATTCAACATCGTGTAAGGTTGTTGTAGATGTTTCAGAATGTTGAACTAAAATGCCTTTTAAATCTTTGTTTTCGTTTACTATTTCTTCTAGTTTATTTTTATCAAAAGTTTCTCCCCATTCAATCTTGTAATCAATCACATTCAGACCATAAGTTTGAGATATTTTTGTCCATCTTTCTCCAAATTTTCCAGCATTTATAACTAAAACTTTATCTCCTTCTGAAAAAAAGTTTACTATAGAAGCTTCCATAGCTCCTGTTCCAGAAGAAGCAAACATTAAAACATCTCTGTTTGTATCTAAAAGTTTTTGTAGGTTTTTTCTTGTTTCTAAAAATATATTTGTAAATTCAGGTGTTCGGTGGTGTATTATTTGCTGTCCTAATGCTTTAATAACTTCAGGAGGTAAAGGAACTGGTCCTGGGGTAAATAATCTTTCTTTTATAAACATTATTTTCTATTCCTCCACTATTTTAACTTGATAACTATTATACCAGCCACTTACCTGCGTATAAATATAATAACAATTTTTCAAAAAAATTTGACAATAACTCACTAAAGTTATATATTATAATCACAAAATACTATATAAATTGGGGAAAAAATGGCAAAAAAAGACTATTATGAAATACTTGGAGTTAGCAAAAATGCTACCCAAGATGAAATAAAAAAGGCCTACAGAAGACTTGCAAGAAAATATCACCCTGATTTAAATCCAGGAAATAAAGAAGCAGAAGAAAAATTTAAGGAAATCAGTGAAGCATATCAAGTTTTATCTGACCCTGAGAAAAGAAAATTATACGACCAGTTTGGGCATGCTGCTTTTCAAGGAGGAGGAGCATCTACAGAAAACATTGACTTTGAAGAGGTATTTAGACACTTTGGTGGAGGATTTGGAAGAGGTGGAGGATTTGGGAGCATATTTGATGATTTAGATGATATACTTGGAGAATTCCTAGGTGGTAGAAGAAGAAGGGGGAGTAGAACATCTCAAGAAAGAGCACAAAGACCTCAAAAAGGTGAAGACATATATCAAACTGTAACAATATCATTAAAAGATGCATATGAAGGAACAACTTTAACTTTAGAAGTCCCTAGATATGTAGTTTGTGAAAAATGTGCAGGTACAGGAAATGAACCAGGAAGTAATCCTCAAACCTGTCCAGAATGTGGTGGCTCAGGACAGATTGTATATCAAGCTGGATTTATGCAAATAGCACAAACCTGTTCTAGATGTGATGGTCTTGGATACATACAACAACCTTGTTCTGCCTGTAATGGTAGAGGATTAACTTTAAAAACTGAAACTGTAAAAGTTAGAGTTCCTCCAGGTGTTGATAATGGAAATAAATTAAGGGTTCCAGGAAAAGGTCACAGTGGAAAGTTTGGAGGACCTTCAGGAGATTTATGGGTAATTATAAATGTAAAACCTGATCCATTATTTACTAGAAAAGGAGATAACCTATACATAAAAGCTAATGTAGATGTTGTAGAAGCAATAGAAGGAACTAAACTTGAAGTTCCAACACTAGATGGTAAAAATGTTGAAGTTGAAATCCCTGCAGGAACCCAAAGCGGAGACAAAATAAGAGTAACAGGAAAAGGTATGCCAAAACTAAAGTCTTCTGGTTATGGAGATTTATTTGTAGTTGTAAATGTTGTTATTCCTTCAATAGATGAACTTTCTAAAAAAGGTAAAAAGTTAGTCGAAGATTTAAAGAAAGAAGTTCCTCCAGTAAAACACAGATTTGAAAAAGTCGAAAACTAAAAGTAGAGGTGAGGAGCAATGAGAAAGGATAAAGATAAAAAGAAGGAACCTGTATATATGATAGGAGCAGTATCTAGAATGTATAACATACATCCTCAAACTTTAAGATTATATGAAAGGGAAGGTTTACTTGTACCTTCAAGAACAGAAGGAAAAACAAGACTATATTCTCAGGAAGATTTAGAAAAGTTAGAGTTTATACTATTCTTAACTAGAGAACTAGGAGTAAATCTTGCAGGAGTTGACGCAATCCTGAGAATGAAAGAACAAATGGAACAAATGCAAAAGCAAATAGAATATCTTCTAGAATATATCCAAGAAGAAATTAAAAGAAGATATGCAGAAGACATAGAAGAACAAACAAAAGCACTTGTTAGAATGCCAAAAGTACAAATAACAAAGTTAGAAGATTATATTTATAATACTTATAAAAAAGATGAGGACTAACTTTTGGAAAAAGGAATTTTAAAAGAGGTTGAAGAAAGCTTTCGGCAGGTTTTTTCTAAAATAAAGGATATATATGATTTTGAAGTTGCAGAAATAGATTTTTCAAAAGTTGATAAAACCATAAAAATAGTTGTAGAAGATGAAGAATTATATGATGACTGGTTAGAAAATGTAGAGGGACTTTCTCTACCTGAAATAGAAAAAATAGAAGAAATTCAGCACGCAGATGGTCCATATTTAAAAGTAGATTATGTTTTAAAAACAGATTTTGCAAAGTTAACTAGAAAAATAAGAATTAAAAGCAACGGTAAAATAAATGTTTTTAACTATATAAATTTTCAAGATAAAAAAAATAATTGTGTTCTATATATAGAAGTAACATATGATACATATGGTAATCTAATAATTAATATAGAAAAGGCCGGCAAAACCGGCTAAAGACTTTACATTGTAAGGTCTAAAACTCTTCCTGCTTTTTCAATATCTTCAGAAGAAGGTCTTCTAGTATCTGGAGAAATACTTTTTATAATATTTGCCAGAATGTAAATTAAAGTTCCAACAATTTCAGGCAGTTTCTTTTCTAATTCTGCCTCTATTGGATACTTCAAAGGAGGCATTGTTGATAAAAACTGTAAAACATCTTCAAGGGCAACTTCTTCTTCTAATTTTTTGAACTTTTGAATACTTTCTAGAAATCCTTTTGTCAAAGGAATGTCACATTCCCAGATAACTTCCCTTGAGTTGTAACTGGCATTTCTTTCTCCAATTAAAAGCAGGTCATAAAGTTTTTTCTCTACAATATCTGTGATTTCCTTTGCTTTATTTTTGTCTATGTCTAGACCTGCTCCTTTTCTAAAAAGTGCTTCTAATTTTGTAAAACCTACTACTGCCATAACTTACCCTCCATTTTTATTATAAATGTTTTTTCAAATATATGATTTAAATTACTATTGTCAAGTTTTTTTAGTATTTTTTTATAAACTTAATTTTTGGTAATATATAACTAAAAAGGTATGGATAAAAAAATGGTAAATGAAAAAATTGCTTCCAAAATCTTTAGCTCTGTATCTAAAGTTTATGATAGTTTTCTAGAAAGAGCCACATTAGGGTATATCCATAAATGGCAAAAACGACTAATAAAAAATACCAGAATAGGCGAAGTTGTTTTAGATATAGGAACTGGTACAGGAGAAATACTAAATAAAATCTCCCAAATGTCCCCAAAAGCAAAACTTATAGGAATTGATGTTTCATTTGATATGCTAAAATTAGCAAAAAGGAAAGTTCCAAAAGCACAATTTATTCTAGCAGATGCTCACAATTTACCTTTTAAGGAAAATTCTCTAGATAATGTATTCTTTTCGCTAACATTTAGACACTTAAATTATAAGGAACTATTGCCTGATTTAAGAAAAAGATTAAAAACTAAAGGAGAAATATCAATTTTAGAAATTCCAAAACCTCCTTTCATTTTATATCTCATTTTAATGTTTTTTATGAAATTTTTATTTAAACCTTTTGGACTTTTAATCTTCTCAAAAGAAGAATATAACTACTTTATACATAGCATAGAAAACTCTTTATCTATAGAGGCATTAAAAACTCTTTTTGAAAAAAATGGTTTTAAAACAGTTTATATAGAAAAAAAATTATTCGGTCTTTTAGTTTTAGCAGTTTTTAGTAAAGAAAGTTAACAAAAATATGATATTATTATTTTAGAATATCATAAAAGCTGTTTTTGAGGAGAGGAAATGAAAGAATTTATAGTAGATGCTAGAGATTTTGATAAAGTGATAATAACAACAGCAATAGAATCAGGAGCAGATGCAATAATTGTTCCTGAAGATAAATTAGATTTAGCAAAAAAATTAGGTAGAGTTAAGTTTATATGTGCCTGTAAAGATGGAAGCTTAAGTGATGATTTTGTTATTGTAAGAATTGAAAACAAACAAGATGAAGAAAAAGCAGCAAATATTGCAAAAAGTGGAAAAAAAGTAATAGTTGAAACTACAGACTGGACTATTATTCCTTTGGAAAATCTTATAGCCCAATCAGATAACATCTACACTTTCGTAAAAAATCAAGAGGAAGCAGAAACAGCAATTGGAATACTTGAAAAAGGTGTAAAAGGAATAGTTGTAAAAACAAAAGATATAAATGAAATTAAAAAAATATCAAATGTTGTAAAACAACAATCAGAAAAATTAAATCTTGTAAAAGCAAAAGTTACTTCTATTACTCCAGTTGGAATGGGAGATAGGGTCGCTGTTGATACCACTTCTCTTCTCAAAAGAGGAGAAGGAATGCTTGTTGGAAATTCTTCTGCAGGTATGATTTTTGTCCATGCAGAAACAGAGGAAAGTCCTTATGTAGCATCTAGACCATTTAGGGTTAATGCAGGTGCAGTCCATATGTATACCAGAGTTCCTGGAGGAAAAACTGTTTATCTATGTGAACTTTCTGCGGGAAAAGAGGTTATGGTTTATGATACAGAAGGAAATGGAAGAGTTGTTTATGTTGGTAGAGCAAAGGTAGAAAGAAGACCTATGCTTCTAATAGAGGCAGAATATGAAGGTAAAAAGCTTTCAGC
>WFXI01000027.1 GCA_015490675.1 Hydrogenothermaceae bacterium | reverse complement strand
TCTTTTAATTTTTTTTCAGTTTCTTTTGATAAAGTTATGTTTTTTCTAATCTTTGTTTTCATTGGCTTTATCCTCCTAATCTACCTTAACAACAAGTTTTCCTACAAATTGTCTACTTAAAAGTTTTTCATAAGCTTTTTTTACATCTTCAAACTTAAAAACTTCATCAATTACAGGGGTTAATTTTTTTGGGAAAAATTTTAAAAAGTCTAAAAATTCTCCTCTAGTTCCCATAAATACACCATGTATATCTAAATTTTTACCAAAAATAGCCCTTAAATTTATTTCTGCATCTGCTCCTGTAGTAGTTCCAAAAGTTATAACTTTGCCACCTTTCTTAGCAGCCTCTATAGATTTATTAAATGTAGCCTTCCCAATATGGTCTACAACTATATTACAAAGATTACCGTTAGTTATTTCTTTAACCTTTTCTACAAAATTTTCTTTATTGTAATTAATTACAAAATCAGCACCAATTTGTTTAACTTTTTCTATTTTCCAGTCATCTCCAACAGTAGTTATAACTGTTGCACCAAATAGTTTTGCTATCTGTATTCCTGCAGTCCCAACTCCACTTGCACCACCGTGTATTAAAACAAAATCTCCAGCTTTTACCTTACCTCTGGTAACTAAAGAATGCCACATTGTTGTATATGTAATACAAATTGTAGAAGCCTGTTCAAATGATAACCCATCTGGTTTCTTAAACACATTTCTCGCTGGAACTTTTACATATTCTCCTGCAACACCCTGATTTTTTGTTCCAAGAGGAAAATATTCTAAACATAAATTATCTTTTCCTGATATACAGGCTTCACATTTTCCACAGGAAATTCCTGAGAATATTATTACTTCATCACCTACCTTAACATTTTCAACACACTCACCAATCTCCTCAACAACTCCAGAAGCATCTGAAGCTATAATATGAGGCATAGGAACAGGAAAAGGATATTTTCCTTCCATTATCCACACATCAAGATGGTTTAAAGAAAAAGCTTTTACTTTAATTAAAACCTCATCTTTATTGATTTCAGGTTTTAGAAGTTCTCCTATTTTTAAAATTTCATTGAAGTTTCCGTGTTTCTCAAAATATATTGCTTTCATACTTCTTCTCCTAGAAAAAATTAAGTTCCTAAAAATAAAGATACTAGAAAGAAATACGGTGGAAGAATTACAAAATTTATAACTCCAAGCACAAGCAACACTATAATAATAATAAATCCATAATTTTCAAACTCTGCAAGTTTTACTTCTAGGTGGGGAGGTAGCAAGCTCATTAAAATTCTTCCCCCATCTAAAGGAGGTATTGGAAGAAGGTTAAATATAGCTAAAATCACATTTATACTAACTGCATATTTAAAAAATATTAAAAGAGGAAAAATAACACTTTCTACAAAACCAACCCCTAAAGTAGAAGCCATAGAGGCTAAAGCATTTTTAGAAGATAAAATTTGAAATAATAGACCAAATACAAAAGCTGACATTAAATTCATTGCAGGACCAGCAAAGGATGTAAGAGCACTACCTAAACGAATATTAATTTTTGTGAAATTGTATGGATTGATTGGAATAGGTTTTGCCCATCCGAAAAGTATAGGTGAATGGAAAATTATAAGTAATGCAGGAAGCAAAATAGAGCCAATAGGGTCTAAATGGGGAATTGGATTTAATGTTAATCTTCCTGCAAGTTTTGGTGTAGAATCACCAAATTTATATGCTACTAATCCATGTCCAAGTTCGTGAATAACCATAGCAAAAAGTAAAGCTGGTATCATAAAAATAATGTGATTTATATTAAAATCCATCCTTTCTTACCTCAAAAAAGATTTTTGTAATACATTTTGCCTTTTTAGTAATTTTTTTATTCTATTTAGAGCATTTATAACATCTTCATCAGGTTTAGAAAGTAAATTATATGCCTTTTTGTAAAAAGTATAAGCCTTTGTTAAATTATTTTTAGTTTCATAACACACACCTAAATTATACAAAAGGGTAATGTTATTAGGATACTTTTTTAGTAGCTTTTTCCATATATCACAGGCTTTATTTAAATCTTTTGCATCTATCCAGTCTAAAGAATTTTTAAAAGTTTCTTCATCTTTTTCAGAAATTCCTTCTATATCCTCTTTTATTTTTAAAGAATAATAAGTTTTATAAGGAGCAATATCTTTCAAAAATTTCTTTATCGCTCTTTCTTTTGCTAGATTTAACAAATACTGAGAAGAAACAGTATAACCACTATCTAAACAGTATTCTCCTGAAGCAAACCCTTTATTATTCTTAGAATAAACCACCTCACCAGTAGAAACATCTAACAATCTAGCAATAAAAGAAAAATTTGCTTCTTTTCTATAACACCTAACTAAATATTCCTTTGTTTTTTTACATTTTTCATCTAAACATTTAAACCTTCTTTCATAAAAAGGATAGATACTAACATTATTTTTTAAAACAGCTCCTGTCCATATTCCACTAACTCCAAGTAACTTTCCTATTTTTATAGCCTTTGATTCATCAACTAATCCAGATAAACTCAACTTTTGCTCAGATAAGATAGTTTTTAAGTTTTGTCTGTCAATAACCTTAAAAATAGGTTTACCATTAATAGACAAATTTTTAACCTTCGATTCAAGCTCAAGAGAAAACAGGTCTCCATTCTTACCTTTAAAAGGTAAGAAAGCTATTGTTTTATATTTAGAAACTTCTGGATTGTTGGGAGGATTTATAAAATAGGTACTAACTTTTTTCTGAGAACAACCACTTAGCACTAATAAATTTATATAAACTAAAAAGATATAGGAGAAAAACTTTTTCAAATTACAAATCCTCTGCAAATTCTCTTTCCTATTATTTTAACAGTTTAGAAAATGGCTTATTGTTATATAATTAGTATAAAAATTTATCTTTGATATAAGGGGATAAATAGTATGGAAGATAAAAAAATTTCCCGAAGGGATTTTTTACTTTACGCAATAGGGGGGTGGGCTACAGTTGGAGCTGGAGCTACCCTTTACGCAATGTATAAAACATGGGAACCTTTGCCAGAAGTAAAAGCTGCAGGAGTTGTAGAATTTGACCTATCAACATTAAAAGATGGAGAAATCAGAGTAATAGAATGGAGAAGAAAACCTGTCTTTATTTTAAAGAGAACTAAAGAAATGAATGCAAGCTGTCCTAAAAGAACTATTAGAACTGATATAGGAGATTTTACAGTAGTCATTGGAATATGCACACATCTTGGATGTATACCGAACTGGGAACCTGAAAACAATATATGGCACTGCCCTTGCCACGGTGGAAAGTATAATGCCTGTGGAGAAAATATATTTGGACCACCTCCTAGACCTTTAGATATACCTCCATTTAAATTGGAAGGAACAAAAATAGTTTTAGGTGAAGAAGGTCCTGAATATCGAGCTTTAATATCTACATAGGGGGAAGAAAATGAAGCTTATTGAATGGTTAGATGAAAGATTTGCTATAAAACAAGTTTTTAAAGTTTTAATGATAGATTACAAAGTTCCTAAGAATATTAACTTTCTTTGGAGCTTTGGAATGCTCCTTGTTTTTAATTTTGCAATTTTATTTATTAGTGGATTGTTTCTACTTATGTATTATAAACCTGATGCAAATTTAGCATTTGACAGTGTAAATAAAACAATAATGATGGATGTATCTTTTGGCTGGATTTTTAGACATGTGCACGCAGTTGGGGCAAGTATTATCTTTTTACTTATGTATATACACATAGCAAGGGGTATATACTACGGTTCTTATAAAAAACCTAGAGAAGGAGTTTGGCTAACTGGATATATACTTTTTATTTTATTTTCAGCTACAGCTTTTACTGGGTACTTACTTCCTTGGGGACAGATGTCTTACTGGGCAGCACAGACTATAACTACTCTATTTGAAAAAATTCCTTTTATTGGAGAAGATTTAGTAATCTGGATAAGAGGAGACTATGCAATAGCAGATGCAACTTTAACAAGATTTTTTGCACTTCATGTAGTTTTCTTGCCAGTTTTAATAATCATCACAATAGGAATTCATCTGTTTGCAGTAAGGGTTGTTGGAAGTAATAATGAAGATGGAAAGAAAATAGATAAAGAAAAAGAAGGAATACCTTTCTGGCCTGTTTTTATGTCTAAAGAGTTTTTCGTAATGAGTGTATTTTTACTATTTTTCTTATATCTTGTGTTTTTCAAATTTGATTTTGCAATGGACAGAGTTAATTTTGAACCAGCAAATTCTATGCAAACTCCAAAGCACATATATCCCGAGTGGTATTTCCTTGCATACTATGAAGTTTTAAGAGGATTTTTCTTTAGTCAAAACATGGGACTAATAGCTTTTGTTTTAAGTATGGTTTTAATTGCATTTTTACCATGGCTTGATAAATCTCCTATTGTTAGTGGAAAACATAGACCTTTATTCCAGATAGCATTCTGGATATTTGTTATAGATTTTCTAGTTTTAACAATCTTAGGTAAACTCCCACCTTCAGGGGTTTATGCCTGGATAGGTTTATTTGCTAGCTTAGTGTTTTTTGGATTTTTCATATCACTACCAATAATAAGCAAAATAGAAGCAAAGCAATTACAAAAGGGGGAAACTGATGAAAGAGCTTAAAATTCTCCTGATAATAGCAATTTTGGTAATAGTTGGGTATTACGGTATTGATATATATGCTCACCATGAAATGTATGGAAATCTGCCAAAACCTGACTTTCATTATCTAGATTTAAAAGATGTAGATATTAAAGGAAACCCTGAAAACGGAAAGGAACTTTTTAAAGGGAATTGTCAGTCCTGTCATAGTTTAAAGGCAGATGGATTAAATGCTATGATGGACGCAGAAACAGCTCAAAGTGCTTTTAATGTAGTTCCTCCAGATTTGTCTAATATTGGTGCAATGGTTGCTCCACACTTTTTGTTTAATTTTATAAAAAATCCTCAAAATGCTACAAAAAACCCAAAATTCGCAATGCCTCCAATGTCTCAACTAACAGACCAGCACATAGCAGACATAGTTGCTTACCTTCAATCTGTTGCAAAAAAAGACTATACAGGAAAAGATGTTTTAACTGATGCATGTACAAGATGTCATTCTGTTAAATACCAAAAAATCAAAGCTTTCACAGATGAAAAACACTTAAAAAATTATCTAGGAAAAGTTCCTCCAGATTTATCTTTAAAGGGAAGGTCTAAAGATAGAGAATACTTAGAAGCTTTTATTAACAACCCTCAAGCAGTTTTACCAGGAACATCTATGCCAAGGCTTGGATTAACCGAAGAAGCCACCCACAAAGTTATTAAATATTTAGAAGAAATAGCAGACCCTCATAAAGAGCAAAGGGAAAAAATAGGATTTTGGGCTTTAATATATGCATTTATAGGTGTTGTTTTAACATTTGCCTGGAAGAAGAAAATTTGGAAAAGTGTTAATAAATAAGTATAATAAGTAATTATTAACCAAAGTGAAAAGTTAATAAAATGGCTACAAAAAAACCGATTGTTAGTGTTGTTTTAGAAGAAGAAATTAATAGGAAGTTAAAAGAAATTTCTAAAGAGAAAGGTATTTCTGTATCTAAGCTAGTCTCTTCACTTTTAGCAGAAGCACTATACTTAGAAGAAAATGTATTTAAAGACGAAATTTATCAAGATACAGACAAACTAAGCAAAGAGTGGAAAGAGAAACTCCCTGTTTTATTCACCAAAGTTTTAGATACAACACCTGACCCTATATGGATAAAAGATAACAATCTCAGATACATATATGTAAATAAAGCTTTTGAAGAAATTTTTGGAAAAACGAAAGATGAGTTTATAGGTAAATCTGATATAGAAGTTCTACCTCCTGAAAATGCAAAAGAATGTGTTTATACAGATATGGTTGCTATTGAAAAAGATGCTCCTACCCAGTCCTATGAAAAAGTAAAAGTAAATGGTGAAGAAAAAATCTACAATGTAATTAAAACTCCTATTAAAGACAAAAATGGAAATCTTATCTCAATACTTGGAATAGGTAGGGATATTACAAATTTCCAAAAGATTAATGAAGAACTAGAACAAAGAAATAAAGCCCTAGAAGAAGCTTACCAAAAACTAAAACAAGTTTATGAATTTGATTATTTAACAGGTTTTTACAACAGAGGAAAGTTCATAGAAATTTTAGATATCCATATACAAAAACTTAAAGAACAAGAAAACCCTGAAGATGAATATTTAGTCTTAATGGATGTATGTAATTTAGAACATGCAAATGAACTTTACGGTTTTCAATTTGGCGATAATGTAGTTAAAGAAATAGCAAGAATACTTAATAGAATTTCTCCTGCTCTTGGAGAAGCAATTTTTGGAAGAATTAGTGGAAGAACATTTGCAATGCTAATTAAGCCTAAAAAAGAAATAACTGAAGTAATAAAAACTATAGATAACTCTGTTTCTGATATAAAGGTAATACTCAACAATGAAGTATTTAAATTTTCTCCAAAAATGTTTTTCACAATTAGGAACTTATCTCAAAATGTTCCTCTACTTTCTGCAGAAAATTTACTATTTTGTGTTGAAACTACTATGGCTTCAGCAAAAGAAAGTGATGAATTAACAAACTTCCATATAATTGAACCTAACAAAATCTCTCAGGAAGATACATTAAATAAATATGTCCAGCTTATAGATAAATTCGTAAGAAAAAATGATGCTTCCATAAAAATAGATGAAATCAAAGACCTACAAAGTAGAGAAACTAAATTTATAAATATCGTTGGTGGAATACACGATGGAAAAAGATTTATAGATGTAGTTGAGATTTATAAGAGCAATATAAGAGGGCAAAATTTCTTTAGATTAAACCAAATATTTTTAGAAAAAGTTAGAAAAGAAGTATACCCAAAACTAGAGCATAAAGCATTTTTAGATATAGGAGCATTTATTGTTTATGACAGCATTTTCCCTGAAAGTGATATATTAAAAAATATCTTATTTATGAAAGACAAAATTATTTTCACTGTTTGTGAAAGTGTTATAACTAATAACAAAAAAGCAGTCCTAATGATAGCAAATGATTACAACATAAAATTTGCTATTAATAATATAGGATTTGGGAATACCTCTCTTAAAAATCTGATGGAATTTGCAGACCTTGGAATTTTAGAGCATATAAAGTTTTATCCCGAAGTATTTAAAAAGGCCATAAATAATAATAAAGAAAGGGCATTTATAGAAGGTATTATATCTTTTGCAAAAGGCCTTGGGATTAAAACAATAGCAACTTCTTTAGACACAGAAGAAGAGCTAGAATTTGCAAAAAATATAGGAATAGATTTTGCTCAAGGGAAAGTTTTAGAAAAGGTTTTAATCTAAGCTATATTTGCCAGCTCAAATCTATCTGCATATTTGTCAAATAAAACAGCCTTTAGCTTTGGATAATTTTCTAAAAGTGGGTCTTTTTCTAAAATTTCCTCTGCTTCCTTCTTGGCATATTCTAGTATCTTTTTGTCTAAAGGTCTATCTAAATCTGCAATAGAAAAATTAAATCTTCCAGACTGAGCAGTTCCAACTAAATCTCCACTTCCTCTAATTTCTAAATCTTTTTCTGCAATTTTAAATCCATCAGTGGAACGAACAAGTATATTTAATCTTTGCAAGGTTAATCTTCTCCTTTGTTCTTTTGCAGAATCTTCTGAAGGTTTTCTTAGGGTATGCGGTGCTACTAAAAAGCAATATCCCTCATACTGTCCTCTACCAACCCTACCTCTAAGCTGATGTATCTGAGACAAACCAAATCTATGGGCATCTTCTATTACCATTACAGATGCATTTGGCACATCTACTCCAACTTCAATTACAGTTGTTGACACTAAAATATCTGCTTTTTTTTCTTTAAAATCTTTCATAATTTTGTCTTTTTCCTCTTGAGGCATTTTTCCGTGTAGCATTACTACTTTTTTATCAGGGAAAGCCTCCTGCCAGTGTTTAAAACCTTCTTCAGCAGATTTTAAGTCTAACTTTTCTGACTCTTCTATTAATGGATAAATAACAAAAACTTGCCTTCCTTTTTCTAGTTCTTCTCTAACTTTTTTATATAAAAACCTTCTTTCATCATCAAAAATCAAAACAGTTTCTACTTTCTTCCTACCTGCTGGAAGCTGGTCTATTTTTGAAACATCTAAATCTCCATATAATGCTAAAGTTAAAGTCCTTGGTATTGGTGTTGCTGTCATAGTTAAAACATGGGGGGCTTTTTTTGATTTCTCTGTTAGTTTTTTCCTTTGCTCAACTCCAAACCTATGTTGTTCATCAACTATAACCAAAGCTAAATCTTTAAACTCTACATTATCTTGAATTAAAGCGTGTGTTCCAATCACTACATCTATATAGCCCTCTTTAATAGCTATCTTAATTTGTTTCTTTTCTTTTTGAGTTAAACTTCCAACTAATAGTGCTATTTTTACTCCTAATGGCTCTAATATTTTTTTGAAATTTTCATAATGCTGTGTTGCAAGTATTTCTGTTGGTGCCATTACTGTAGTTTGATATCCATTTTTAAAAACTGCATAAGCTCCTGCCATTGCTACAACGGTTTTTCCACTTCCAACATCTCCTTGAACTAACCTGTTCATAGGAAAATCCTTAGACATATCTTGAAGAATTTCATTTATTACCCTTTTTTGAGCATCTGTTAACTTAAATGGAAGGGCTTTTTCAAATTCTTCAATAAAATTTTCTTCTACTACTATTTTGTAAGCATCGTTTTTTTGTAATTGTTTTTTCTTAAAAACTTGAGCCAGCTGAAGTAGGAATAATTCTTCAAATATAAATCTTTTCTGGTATCTTGTATCAAAATTGTTTAGTTTTTTTAAGCTTTCATTCTTTTCTGGAAAGTGTATATCTTTAATAGCAGGATTTATTTTTGGAAGCTTATATTTTTCCAAAATATATTCAGGCATATACTCTACTATGTTTTTGTAATAACTTTTTAAAAGTTTAAAAATTGCTCTTCTTAAATGGTTTATTGTTTGAGAAGTAGCTTTTATTGTTTTATCTCCGCGAAGGGAGTAAACAGGAACAATTCTATTTAAGATTATACTATCTTCATCTTTAAAAACTTGAGGCATAAAAATTGATTTTTCATTTTTAAAAACATTTACTTTTCCTGATATTAAAAGCCTTGCACCTTTTCTAAAAATGTTAAACAGATAAACCTTATCGTGAACAAAATTTGCAGTTAAAAAACCTGTACCATCAGTTAAAGTGGCTTGAAGTTTTATCTTCCCTATGTTTACTTTCTTTATGTCTACCACTTCTACATCAAATAGTCCTGTTTCTCCATCCTCAACATCTTTAATTTTTTTTATCCTTTTATCCTCATACTTAACAGGAAAGTAATAAAGAGCATCTTTTACATTTGTAGCTCCAACTTTTTTTAATGCTCTTTTTTCTATAGGTTTTAAAATTGATAAATCTTTAATGTTTATACTTTTTAGCTCTAATATTGAGTAAGTTTTTTCTTTTATAGTTTTTTTTTCAATAGTTTGGTCTTTAGATTGTTTTAATTGCTTTAATGCCAGTAATGTATATTTTGCAAATGCTCTTTTTTTTGCAGGAGATAATCCATCAAAAAATAGTATATCTTCTTTTAATGTAGAAGGAAGTTTAGTATCTTTCAAAAGTTCATAAAGGGCTTTTGAGAATTTAACCCTTTCTAGAGTTTCATCATTATAACTTAAAACTTTTTTTAAAATGTTTTCTGCTTTGTTTAAATTCTCCAAATTAATCTAGTTTATTGTTTACCTGTTTTAAATAAAAAATAAGTTCTAATGCAGAAAAAACAATTAGGTAAATCCAGGTATATGTTTCCATATATAAAACTTCTTTCCAAGAGCCTATAATTAAAACAATTAAAATTGCAAAAGTATAAATAGTAAATGCAAAAACTTCATTTGGATTTTCAGCTATAGTTCCAGGATTATAAACCCCTTCTCTAATCTTTTGAAGTATGTAAAGAGAAGCAACTCCACCTATTAATAAAGATAAAAAATAAACATACTCATTTTGAAGATTTTTATAAAGCCCCATTACAATAGAAAGCCACAGAGGAATATCTTGAACAAGTTCTGCAATAAAAATTTTGTCAAACTGAGAAAGCTCTTTTTTTACTTCTTTTTCCTGATTTTCTTGCTTTTCTTGTTTTTCTTGATTTTCCATATTATTTAACTTTTTTCAACGGAGATTTTTGTTTTTTTATAAATTCTTTTAATTCTTCTAAAAATTTTTCAGGGTCATGTCCATAGTAAGTCGCAGAGTATAAAATTGTTTCGTGTTTTTTTCCTTTACAAGTTGAGCAATACATACCTTTGCTTTCAAAAAACTTTATAGCTTCTGGATATGCATTTAAAACATTTTCAATAGTTGTTTGAAGAGTTATTTTTTTCAACCTCTTCTCCTAATCTTGTTTTTTTAATAATACTATAACCTCACAGGCTCCAGCTTTTCCCTGTCCTATATCACCAAGTTTTTCGAAGGTTTTACCTTTTAAAAATATATTACTACAACCTGTTAATTTTTGCGTATTTTCTATTATTTTTTGCCTATACGAAAGAAGTTTTGGCTTTTGAAGAAGTATATAAGCATCTATATTTTCTATTTCGTAGCCTTCTTGTTTCATAATTTTTACTGCTTCTTTAACAAAGATATCACTACTTTTATTTTTATTTTCT
Source organism: Hydrogenothermaceae bacterium (assembly GCA_015490675.1). Lineage (GTDB taxonomy): Bacteria > Aquificota > Aquificia > Aquificales > Hydrogenothermaceae > Hydrogenothermus. The sequence continues at coordinate 402 of WFXI01000027.1, read as the reverse complement.
TCTTTTGTATCAGGGAAAAGCTCTCCTATATCCCCTTTACCTAAAGCACCTAAGATAGCATCAGTTAAAGCATGAAAAAATATATCCCCATCAGAATGAGCTACCCAACCTTTTTCAAAAGGAATCTCAACTCCACCAATGATAAGTTTTTTTCCTTCTTCTAGACGATGAATATCAAAACCTATCCCTATTTTATACATTACTTCCAGCCAAGTTTTTCTCTTAAGGTATCAAAATAGTTTTTATTTGGCGGTCTAACTAAATATGTGTAATAAGGGGACTGTTTTACAACAATCTTATCTTTGTATTTAAGCTCTGTTCCTTCCTGTCCATCTAAAGTAAGCCATGCATATTTATCCTTTGAAACAATTTCTATTGTTATTGGCTCATAAGGTGGAAGTA
>WFXI01000026.1 GCA_015490675.1 Hydrogenothermaceae bacterium | reverse complement strand
TTGTTCAACTCTAAAGTGCTTTTAGTTTGAATTTTTAAAAATAATTTTCCTGTAAATCCTACTTTTGGTGGTAAGGATGGCATTTCTATATGATATGTTTTTATAAACGCTCCTGTTATCTTTATATGTTTTAATAACCAATCTTCCTCAAAAGTTAATTTTTTCTTTGAAAATGTATTCCACTTGTTAATTGCATCTGTAAAAATTTCTACTGGGTCAGGAAGTATATATTCAACGCCTTTTTTTTCAAGAATTGTAGGAGTTATAAAGTCTAAAGTAATCTCTGTTATAGGCTCGTTATCCTGTAGTAAATCTTCAAAATCTTCTTCTTGGAGATGCTTTATCTTAATTTTTTCTATATGGACATCTCCAATCAGTAATTTGTCTGAAGGCATAGATAAAACTTCTAAAAAATATTCTAAAAGTTTTTCGTCTAAAACAGATAATTCGACAGAAAAATTTGTTATTAGGTCTTTTTCACTGTAAAAATATCTAGGATAAGAAATTGCATAAGGTTTTATTTTTAAATCGTCTATCTTTAGTCTTTTTTCTAAGGGAAACTTCAAAAGAAATATTTCATTTAGTCTACTAGGAGGTATTAATTGAGGTAGGGTAGCCTTGTCTAAATAAACATCTAGCAAAAACTTTGCAGGCATTATACTTTTGCTTCTTCCTCTTGTTTATCTTGTATTATTTCACTTACATCTAAAGTATAAACATGTGATATTCCTTCTCTTGCAGAAACTCCTATTAGTCTGTCTGCATAACTAGCCATTGTATCCCGTAGTGTTACAACTATAAACTGTGCCTCTTTTGAGAGTTCTTTCATTAATTCTGCTATTTTTCTTGCATTTGCATCATCTAAATGGGCATCTACTTCGTCAAAATAATAGAATGGAGCAGGTTTGTATCTTTGAACTGCAAATAAAAATGCTAAAGCTGTTAGTGTTTTTTCTCCTCCTGACATTATTTCAAGTCTTTTTACATCTTTTCCCCTTGGTTTTGCCTTTAACAAAACTCCTCCAGAAAGAGGGTCTTCTTCATTTTCAAGCTCTAAGTAAGCTCTTCCCCCAGGAGATAGTTGTTTAAAGATTTTGTTTAAGTTTTTATTTACAGTTTCATAAACTTCCATAAATGCTCTTATTTTCTTTTCTTCAAGGCTTTCTATCAGTTCTTCTATAGATTTTTTCTCTTCTATTAGTTTTTGTAGTTTTTCGTTTAAATCTTCATATCTTTGTTTTACTTCTTCAAAGTCTTCTACAGCTTTTTGGTTTACTGCTCCAATTAACTTTCTTGCTTCTTCTAACTGTGAAAGTTCTTTTTCTAAAGTCTTTAAATCTCCCTCTAAAGGTTCTCCTGCGTATTCTTCTTTTAGGCTTTCTATCTCTAGTTTAACATCTTCTACTTTTTGCTCTAGCTTTCCTTTATCTTCAAGTAAATAAGTTATTTGTTTATTTATATCATCTTCCTCAAATCTTAAAGCTTTTAACTGTTCTCTTAAGCTATTTAATTGACTTTGTAGATTCTCTTTCTCTGCTTGTTTTTCCTTTAATCCTTCCCAAAGTTGTTGCAATTTTTTGTTTTCTTCTTCTATTAAACTTTGAAGTTCTTTTATTTGAGCTTCTTTATTTTTTATAGCTCCTTCTGCTTTTAGTTTTTCATTTTCTATTTGATAAATTCTTACCTTTATAGAATTTTCTAACTTATCTTGAAGTGATGCAAGTTCATTTTCTAAATTTATCTTTTCCTCTCTTAATGCATAAACCTGTTTTGTAGCCTCCTCCCACTCTTTCCTTAATTGATGTAGCCCTTGACTTTCCATTTTTTCTAATATTGCCTGTTTTCTTCTTTCTGCCAAAGATAGTTGTTTTTTTACCTGCTCTATCTCTTCTTTTAAGCTTTCTATTTTTGTCTCTGTGTTAATCTGAGATTGTTTTATTTCTCCTATTTCGTGCTCTAAAACAGAAATTCTGTTTACTGTATTTGTAATTTGATTTTCTATATCTTTTTCTCTTTGGATAATGCTCTCACTTTCTGCAGAAATTTTGTAGATTTCTCTTTCTTTTTCCTGAATCTGGTTAGAGAGTTTTTTTAGCTCTTCTTCTATTGCATATTCCTCTGTTTTTAGCCTATCATCTTCTTTTTCTAATTTTTCTTTTTCTGCTTCCAGTGCTCCTTTTCCAAGGGTTGCTTTTGTTTTTGAAGAGCCTCCAGAAATTGTTCCTGATTTTTCAAATATATCTCCATCTAAAGATACCATTCTAAATACACCAATCCCTAAAGATTTAGCAGAATCAAAATCCTCAACTATAACTGTATCTGAAAATACATATTTAATAGCCTTTTCTATCTTTGGGTCATACTCAACAAAATCTACAGCTAATCCTATTACTCCTTTTCTAAATGGTGGTTTTGTAATTTGTGGAACTCTAATTTTATTTAAAGGTATAAAAGTTAATCTCCCTGCTTTTTCCCTTCTTAAAATTTGAATACATTCTTTTGCAACATCTTCATTTTCTACAACAACATTAGTTAGTCTGTTCCCTCCTGCAGATTCTATTGCAGTTGTAAGTTCTTCGTCTTTTACAGATATTAAATCTGCTACCTGTCCGTAAACTCCAGGTATGTTTTTTATTAGTGTATAAGCTCTGTCTTCTTTTACATGCTGTAGTTTTACTAAAACTTCTGTTAGTTTTTTGAAATTTTCTTCTCTTTTTTTGGCTATGTTTTCTAGTTTTTTCTCAAGAGCATCTTTTCTTATTTTTAGTCTGTTTATCTCACTATGAAGGCTTTTTAGTTTTTTTTCTTGGGTTTTTGTATACTGGGAAATATTTGATTTTGATTTTTTTAAGCTTTCTAGTTCCTGTTGTAGCTTTTCTATTTCTTCTTTGTATGTTTTTTCTTTATTGTAAAGTTCTTCTAATTTGTGTCTTAATGAAACTTCTTCTTTTTCTAAGTTAGATAAGTTGTCTTTTAGTCTTTTTTCTTCTTTTTCTACTTCTCCTAAGTCAAGTCTTGCTTTTGTTCCTCCAATTTCTATCTCTTTTAGCTTTCTGTTTTTCTTTTCTAAATTTTCTTCTGCTTCTTTTAGTTTA
>WFXI01000025.1 GCA_015490675.1 Hydrogenothermaceae bacterium | reverse complement strand
TTACCATTTGCTATATTTGGTGGAACTTCACCACTTATAGCAACTAAACTAATTCAAGAAACAGGTAATCTAGCATCACCTGCTTTTTATTTAATGTTTGCATCTTTGACTGCACTTATCGCAGGTATTATATTAAAAGAAACTGCTAAAAATGAATTAAACTAAAAAAGGAAAAAATGAATAATAAACTAAGCTTATTACTTTCTTATTCTGCAAAAATAAACAAAGAAAAAGATATAGATAAGATACTTATCTTATTAGTAGATTTAGCAAAAAAATTAATTGATGCCGATAGATGTAGTATTTTCCTTTATGACAAAATAAAGGATAAGCTTTGGACTGTTGTTGCAGATGGAGTTGAGAAAATAGAAATCCCTTCAGATACTGGAATTGCTGGTTTTGTTTTCCAAACTGGACAGGAAACAGTAATAGATGACGCCTATAAAGACCCTAGATTTAACAAAGAAGTTGATAAACAAACAGGTTATAGAACAAAAAATATATTAGCAATTCCTCTTAAAAGTAAAAATGGGGAAATAATAGGTGTTTTTCAAGCTATAAATAAAATCGGTGAAGATAAGTTTTCTAACGAAGATTTAGACTTTTTGAGGCATATTGCCTTATATACTTCTAGTGTAATAGAAACAAAAGACTTATATCTAAAATTAAAAAAAGCCCACGAAGAAGTGATTTATAGACTTTCAAATGCAACAAAATATAAAGATAAAGAAACACAAAACCATATTATTAGAGTAGGCTTATATTGTGAAGTTATGGCAAGAAAACTTGGATGGAACGAAGAAGAATGTGAGATTATAAAACTTGCAGCACCTATGCACGACATAGGCAAAGTTGGAATTCCTGATAATATTCTTCTAAAACCTGGAAAATTGACAGAAGAAGAAAGAAAAGTTATGGAAAAACACACTATATATGGATATGAAATATTAAAAGGTAGCGACAGTAAACTTCTTCAGGCAGCAGCATTAGTCGCTTTGGAACATCATGAAAAATGGGATGGAAGTGGTTATCCTTATGGAAAAAAAGGTGAAGAAATATCAATGTATGGGAGAATGACAGCTCTAGCAGATGTTTTTGATGCATTAACAAGTGTGAGACCTTATAAGAAAGCCTGGAGTATAGAAGAAACTGTTGACTTTATGCTAAAGCAGAAAGGAAAGCACTTTGACCCTGACTTAGTTGAAATATTTTTGGATTCTCTAGATGAATTCAATGATATAAAAGAGAGGTTGAAAGATGAAGAGGAAGTATCTTAATTTAGGAATTTTTGCAATTTTTATCTTATTAATAAATTTAGCAATAGCAAATGAACTAGGAAAAATAATAAAATTTGAAGGTAAAGTTGTCGTTTTTAGGGATAAAGTTACTAGACCTATATTCGTTAAACAACAAAACTTTCCTCTTTTTGTTAAAGATGTAGTAAATACAAAATCAAAATCTCTTGCTTTTATAAAATTTATAGATGGTTCCAAGGTTTTATTAAAAGAAAAATCTTACTTAACTATAGAAGGATATAGGAAATTATCACTAGACAAGGGAAAAGTTATATTCAAAATAAGAAAAAGAGGAGGTTTAAAAGGAGCAACAGTAAAAATAAAATCTATAGTAATAGGAGTAAAAGGAACAACTTTTCTTATAGATACCTCACAAGGTAAAACAAACATTTATTTAAAAGAAGGATTAATCTCAGTAAAAAATTTAACTGGTAATTTTAAAGTATATAAAAGCAAATTAGCAGATGAATTTGAAAATTACAAAAGAGAATTTATTGAAGGCATAAACCAAGAAAAAGAAGAATTTGAAGAATATAAAAAGCAAATCCAAAAAGAATTTGTTGAATTTGTTAGAGAATTTGATTTAAAAGCAGGAATGGCTGTATCCATAGATGGAAATGAAGTAAAACAGTTCAAAATTCCAAAAGACATTGAAAAAGAGTTTGAAAACTTTGAAAAGCTAAATGAAGAAATTTAAAGTTGTTCTTTTAGTTTTAAGTATATTTCTATTTTTATACCTATATTTAAGTAAACCAGTTGTTTTTGAAAAACTCTCAAATTCTATAGAAGATATCAAATATTCTTTAAGAAATATTCTAAATGTTAATCTAAAACCAAATCCTAATGTTGTCGTAATTACTATTGATGAAAAAAGTATAAACCACTTTGGTAGATGGCCGTGGGACAGAAAGTTAATTGGTGATTTAATAAAAAAATTGAAAGATGCAAAAGTTGTAGGCCTTGATATTGTATTTTCCGAAAGAACCAATCCTGAAAGTGATAAATACTTAGCAAATGTAATTTTTGAAAATGGAAATGTAATTAGTGGATTTTTTTTCAGAACAGAAGCTACTCAAATTGCTGATGACGAAATTATAGACTACTTAGAAAATTGTTCCATTCATAGGTATGAAGTTTTATCAGAAGAAGTTGGTATTCCAGAATTTCCATATGTTGAAACAAATATACCAGAGATACTAGAGGCTTCCTTATCATGTGCTTTTTTTAATATTCAATCTGATATAGATGGAATATATAGACATTATCCGATTACATATATTTTTGAAGGATTATTATTCCCATCTTTAGCTATACAACTTTACAGGTATTATACAAATTCAGATATATTTCTAAAACTAGATAAGTCAGGGGTAAATCTTGCTAAACTGGGAAATTTAGAACTCTCAGGAAACAAAATCAGGCTGAACTTTTACAAGAAGATGAAAACAATTTCAGCTTACGATATTCTCAATGAGAATTTTGACCCAACTGCCATCAAAGACAAGGTAGCAATAATTGGGATTACAGAAATAGGGGTATTTGACGTCAGACCTACACCTATAGATACTATTACACCAGGAGTATATTTACACTACACTTTTCTATCAAATCTGCTAAATAATGAATTTCTAAGGTCTTCAGATACACATAACATACTCTTGGGAATTTTCCTTTTAATTTCAGCTTTTTTTATATCTAACATAAAAAAAACTAAAAGAAGGATAGCCTTATTTATAGTATTATTAGTTTTTCCTTTTATATACTCCAGTTATATGTTTCTATATCAAAATATATGGATTAACTCAACTTATCCGTTTTTTTCCTTATTTATATTTATCCTTGGAGTAGAAATATACAACTATCTCACTATTGAAATTCAGGCAAAAAAAATAAGAAACGCCTTTTCTAAATATGTTTCTCCTAGAATAGTAGAACAAATAGTAAAAAATCCAGAAAACCTTAAACTTGGAGGAGTATCTAAAGAAATAACAGTGCTGTTCTCTGATATAAGAGGCTTTACATCTCTAACCGAGAAGATTCCACCAGAAAAAGTTGCAAAGCTTTTGAATATCTACCTAGACGAGATAACAAAAGTTATATTAAAAAATGATGGTATGGTAGATAAATATATAGGTGATGCTGTAATGGCCTTATTTAATGCAGTAATTGACCAAGAAGACCACGCAGATAAAGCCTGTAAAACAGCTTTAGATATGGTTAAAGCTCTGGAAAAAGTAAACAAAAAATTGGAAAAAGAAAATTTGCCTAATATAGACATTGGCATTGGAATAAATACAGGTAAAGCAGTAGTGGGGAATTTAGGTTCAGCTTTAAAATTTGAATATACAGCTGTAGGAGATACAGTTAATTTAGCTTCAAGAATAGAAGGATTAACAAGAATTTATAATGTAAAAATCATAATTTCACACCATACAAAGGAAAAAACAAAAAGCAAAGAAATGCTATTTAGACTTCTAGATAAAGTTAAGGTTAAAGGGAAGGAAGAACCTGTTTTAATATATGAAGTTATGGAAAATAATGAAGCAAATAAAAATCTTAAAGAAAAATATGAAGAAGCCTTAGAACTTTACTTAAACAAAGAATTTGAAAAAGCTAAAACATTATTTTCTAATTTATGGAATACAGAAAAAGACTACCCTTCTTATATGCTTTATAAAAGATGCTTAGGATACATTGAAAATCCACCAAAGAATTGGGATGGGAGTTATGAATTTAAAACAAAATAAAATTCACATCTTGGGAGCATACGGAAGTAAATTTAGAAATATGAATCCGACCTGCTTTTTAATAAATGATTCTATATGCATTGATGCAGGAAATATATTGGCTCCTTTAGGAGAAAAAGCAAAAAATATTCATTATATTTTACTTACACATTCACATTTAGACCATATTTTAGATATTCCATTTCTCATAGACAATACACTAAGTTTAAGAGATTTTTCATTAAATCTCATAGGATTAGAAGAAACCTTAAATGATATTAAATCATATATTATGAACTGGGATATATGGCCTGATTTTAGTGCTATAAAACTATTAAAAAAAGATGAATATGCAGTCAATTTAAAAAATATAAACTATAGCGAAATTTTTGAAATAAATGGTATAAGATTTCAGCCTGTAAAAGTAAATCACACAGTTCCAACTACTGGTTATATAATAAACGAAAAAATAATAATAAGTGGGGATACAACAAATAGTGAAGAATTTATAAATACGATTAATAAAATAAAAACCATAGAAAAAGTATTTATAGATGTTTCTTTCCCTTCAAATATGGAGGAAATAGCAAAAGTAAGTAAGCACCACAGCGTTAAATCTTTTAAAGAGGAAATAAAAAAAATAAAAAGAGATGTAGAAATTTATGTTTATCATATGAAACCACTATTTATTGAACAAATTATTGAGGAAGTAAATCAAATAAGTAAAGATATTAAGTTTTTAAAAGAAGGAGATGTTTTTTACTTTTAGTTAAAATTAATAATTCTTGCAATTTGTCGAAAATAAAAGCAGTATTATAGTAATATTTATTATTGATATTGGATTTATGCTTAGCCAAAATGGAGGGTAAATATGGCAAAAGTTAAAATAACTCCTAAAAATGTAGAATCACCTTTCAAAATAAATGAGTTATTTTTTTCTAAAACAGACTTAAAAGGTATTATCCTTGATGGTAATGATATTTTTTATAAGGTGTCTAAATTTTCAAAAGAGGAATTAGTGGGAAAACCTCATAATATTGTTCGTCATCCAGATATGCCAAGAATTGTTTTTAAACTGCTGTGGGATTTTATACAAAATAACAAACCTTTTGCTGGATATGTAAAAAACATTGCAAAAGATGGTTCTTATTACTGGGTTTATGCTTTAGTAGTTCCTGTTTATGATGACAATGGAAAAAAAGAAAAATATTTATCAATAAGAATTAAACCTACATCTCATCTATTTACAGTTGTAAAAAATCTTTACAAAAAATTAAGAGAAATTGAAGAACAAAATAACGGTTCCATGGAAGAATCCTATAAAGAATTAATAGACTCTTTAAAGGCTATGGGTTATCAAAATTATGAGACATTTATGACAGAAGCTCTTATTGAAGAGTTAAAAGATAAGGATATTCACTTAAATAGAGAAATTCCAAAGGAAAGATTTTCAGGAGAAGTAAATAAAATCTATGATATCTATAGAGGTTCTAAAAAAATTGAAACTATCTACAAAACTATTTTCCAGAAAGTTAATTCTTTTGTTACTTTAGAAAAAGAGTTAGAACATAAATTCAAATATATATATGAAATAACTGATGAACTTTCTCTTATTGCTTTAAATTCATCTGTAGAAAGTTATAAACTTGGTTCTACTGGTGCTTCATTCTTTGTTGTTTCCTCTGAAATCAAAAAAGATTCAGAAAGAATAGGTAAACTGGTTAGTGGTCTTAGAAATGATATGAAAAGCCTCTTAGATATAGTTCGTTCTTCTGTTTTATACATAAACATTTCTAGATTAGAAATTTTTGCAATCATCTATTTCATAAATGAACTTGTGGAAGATTATGAAAATGGAGGTGAAATAGATAAAGATAATATAGATAACCTAATGGATTTATTAAAAGCATTAAAACATTCAGCTGAAAAAACTATAGAACTATCAATAGCTTTAGATGATTATCTAAAGAAAACCCTAAACTATATAGATGAAATAGAAAGCATAATTAAAGAGCTACACTATATCCAACTTAACGGTCTTGTAGAATCTGCGAGACTTGGAGAACAAAAATTCTCAATAATTTTCAATCAGGTAAAAGAATTAGTAGAAAATACAACAAAATTAATCGAAGAAATACTTCCAATGATAAAACATTCTCTCAAAGAAGCCTCAGATATAGAATACAGCACAACAAAAGTTAAAAATTACATAAATCAAATGCTTGAAACCTGCAAAGAAGATTTAACCTGCGTTTAAGCAGGTTTTTTATTTTTTTTTTTTTCTTTTTTAATTATAATAATGATTACTAATAAAATTTTATAGAGGGTATATATATGACAAAGGCTGAAATTGTAAACTGGATTAGTAAGAATAAACAAACAGAACTATCTAAAAGACAAATATCAAAAATAGTAAATGAAATTTTCAAAATCTTACATAAAGAACTTTCTGAGAAGAGAGATGGAAAAAAAATAAAAATCTCAGGCTTTGGAACTTTCATCATAAAAAAAAGAGCACCTAAAATAGGCAGAAATCCTAAAACAAAAGAAGAAAAAGTAATTCCAGAAAGGTTCGTAGTAAAATTTAAGGCTGGAAAAAAACTGCTAAATAGGATAAATTCTATATAGTGCTTTCCTTCGGAGCGTAGCTCAGGCGGTAGAGCACTGGCATGGGGGGCCAGAGGTCGGCGGTTCGAGTCCGCTCGCTCCGATTTTAATAATATTTTTTTATATGCTCTAGCCCCCTCTCTGTAATTAGTCTACCTTTTGGGGTTTTAATAATAAATCCAATTTTTATTAAATAAGGCTCTATTACCTGCTCTATAGTATCTTGCTCCTCTGACAAAGCTATACAAAGGGTTTTTATACCTATTGGTTTTCCTTCAAAATTAAAGGCTAAAACTTTCAGATATTCTCTGTCTTTAAAATCAAGCCCATACTCGTCAATTCCTAAAAATTCAAATGCTTCTAAAACCAGTTTTAAATCTATTTCGTGTTTATTTTTGACAACTGCAAAATCTTCAACTCTTTTTATTAGCCTGTTTGCTATTCTTGGTGTTCCTCGACTTCTTTTTGCTATTTCTAAAGAGGCTTCATCTGTAATGCGTATTCCCAGTTTTTCTGCAGATTTTTTAATAATTTTAGATAACGAATACTCATCATAAAAATCAAACTGCAAAATAATTCCAAACCTAGAAAGAAGCGGCGAGGATAAAAGTCCTGCTCTTGTTGTTGCTCCAATAAGTGTAAACTTAGGAATATCTAATCTAATAGTTTTTGCTGACTTGTTTTTCCCAACAATTATATCTATTTTAAAGTCTTCCATTGCAGAGTATAAAAGCTCTTCAACAGATTTATTAATTCTGTGAATTTCATCAATAAAAAGAATATCTCCTTCTTCCAAAGAAGTTAAAATACCTGCTAAATCTCCTTTTTTGTTTAAAACTGCCCCTGTTGTTGTAGTTATATTTGTGCCTAATTCCTTTGCTATTAAATTTGCAAGAGTAGTTTTTCCAAGCCCCGGTGCTCCTGTAAACAAAATATGGTCTAGAGGCCGTTGTTTTTGCTTACTTGCCTGAATAAATAGCTTTATTTGTTCTTTTACTTTTTCCTGTCCTATATAATCATCTAAGGATTTTGGTCTTAAATCTAATGTGTTTTCACTCATTTAATACAAAACTCTAAAACTAGATTTTCTAAGGATTTATGTATATCCTCATAAAAAACTTTTTGTTTATATTCAAGTTGATATAAAAACTTTATCAGCCAAATCAGGTCTTCTTCAGAAAGATTTTTAGATAAATTTAATATAGTAGTTTGTTGGGGTTTATATGTTATGCCAAGCTTCGCAAAAATTTCTGCTACTGGAATTTTTTTCTTTTGATAGTTTTTAAAAAGAAGTAGTCTATTTGCATAGGTTAAAATTAAAGACTGTATTTCAAAAGGATGAATTTCTTGAGAAAATAACTTTTTTAAAATAGATATACTTTCTTTGGATTTTTTGAAAAACAAATCTACAAATGTAAAAACACTTACTTCTGGAGATACGGTAATAATATTGTCTATGTCTTCTTTAGTTATTGTTTCTTTTCCTTCTGTGAATAAAATTAGTTTTTCTATTTCTTGTTTTGTTGAGAATAAATCTTTAGGAAGTTTAGAGACTAGGTATTTTAAATCTTCCGGATTAATTTCTTTACCTGCATTTTTTAGCTTTTTATATACAGAAATCTCAAAAGCTTTTGGAGTTAATTTCGGTGAATTTATAACTGTTGAAATACTTAAAATTGTTTTAAATGGCTCTTTTGTCTGAGGTTTTTCTTTAAGAGATACTAAAAATATCCTATCTGGCTCATTTAAATTTTTTAAAAGCTCTAAAAAATCTGCTTTCTCATTTTTATTTAAGTTAGATATAAAACTATCTATGTCCCAGATTGTTGCTTCGTTTCCTTCAGAAAACAAAGCTCCAGAGGAGAATACCTCCTTTACATCTTTCAGATGAGACTCATCTCCCCAAAAAAAGTGAAAATCTTTATTTTTAGACTTAAATTTTTCTATAAACTGTTTTTTTAGCAAGTTTTCAAATCCATAAATAAAAACAACAGGTTTTAGCTCAATTTCATTTTTAGACTTTTTTATAAGCTGAACTATGTTTTGTTCACTCATAGTCTCATAAGTATATCAAAAATCCTTATTTGTAAAAGTTTTGCAAGTTCTTCTACTGCATATCTTTTTTCTATATCTGCCCTAAGTCCTGCTCCAAAATATTGTGTAGTTTCTGTTATTTTTTGTCGTTTTAAAAGCTTTCCTTCTTTATCAAAAATTTCAAGTTTTATTTTTATACTAACCTTATAAACATTTGCCCTCTGTGCTTGAGAATACCCTATAGGATAAAAACTAAAGCTTAAAACAGTTATTTTTATATCTAAATTCTTTTTATAAGAGCAATCTAACTTATTTTTCGAGGCAATAATACTATCTAAAATATAGCGATTTAGAGTATCTAAAAGAGTAGGTTGTGGCGAGTTAATAACAATATCATCAACACATACCTTTAGATTTTTATCGTCAAAATTTACTCTTTTGTATCCACAGGAAGTTATAAATAATAAAAAAGCTAAGATTAAAGGCATTTTATCTTTTCCCTTAGTTTTTCTTCAACGAATTTTGGAACCATTTTAGAAACATCTCCATTATGAAGGGCAACATCTTTAACAATAGATGAGCTTATATGTATTAATTCCTGAGAAGGCATCATAAAAAATGTTTCTACTTTATCTAAATTGTAGTTTGTCATTGCAATTTGAAGTTCATACTCAAAATCAGTAAAAAGTCTAACTCCTCTGATTACTATGTTAGTATCGTGTTTTTTCATAAAATCTACTAAAAGGGTATCAAAGCCTTCTACAACTACTCTATCTTTATATTCCTTTAAAGAATTTTTTATCATATCTACTCTTTCTTCTAAGGTAAACATAGGTTTTTTTCGTGGATTTTCTGCAACAGCAATAATTACAGTTTCAAAAATTTTTAATGCCCTTTTAACTATATCTAAATGTCCATTATGGAAAGGGTCAAAAGTTCCTGGATATACACAAGTTTTTTGTATCATTTTGCCTTTTTCTTCTCCTCAAAGTAATCTCTTACTGTTTCAACAGCCATAGCTACGAAAATACTT
>WFXI01000024.1 GCA_015490675.1 Hydrogenothermaceae bacterium | reverse complement strand
GTGAAAAAATATGGATATACTAACTGGAATGAAGGTTTACATTCATTTTTAAGAAGTAAATTGGCCATGTTAAAAAGAAAAACAAAGGCTTATGCTAAGTCCATTAGAGCTTTATATAGAGCTTTAGCATTAGTTTTTGTTAGATGGAATTAATTATCTACTTATTAACTGAATACCGAAGAGTAAAAAAACTATAATTATTAACTAATGGAAAAAAGAGAAAAATTTATAATCTCATTAGTCTTACTAATAGGTTTTTTTGAGTTTTATGCAAATATCTGGGGTCTTTCTATATACAGTCTTGATGAGGCAAAGAATGCAACATGTGCAAAAGAGATGATTCAAAGAGGAGATTACATAGTTCCTACATTCAACTATGAACTCAGAACAGATAAACCACCGGTTCACTATTACTTTATGATAGTAGCATATAAACTCTTTGGATTTAGTGAATTTTCAGCAAGATTTTTTTCCTCTCTGTTCGGTGTTTTAACAGTTCTGATAACCTATCTATTTGCCAGAAAGACACTTGGGTTAGAAGTTGCTCTTCTATCATCTATTGTGCTTATATCCTCCTTTCATACAGTCCTTCAGTTTCATATGGCTGTTCCAGACCCTTACCTGATTTTTTTTCTTAATGCCGTTTTTTTCAGCTTTTACATATGGTTCAAGCAGAGAAAAGAGCTGTTTTTGTACTTGATGTATGCCTCAATGGGTATAGGAGTTTTAACAAAAGGACCCGTTGCGGTAGTTCTCCCGTCTGTAATAGTATTGCTCTATCTTGTTTATATGCATTCGTTTGATTTAAGAACATTATTACAACTAAAGATTCCCAGAGGAATTTTCATTATACTCCTGATTTCCCTTCCCTGGTACATAGCAGTTGGGATAAAAACTGACTGGGTCTGGGTTTATGAGTTTATATTCAAACACAATATAGGTAGATTTTCTCATCCTATGGAAGGACATGGTGGCTCATTCTTACTGCCATTCATTTTTGTTTTTGTTGGACTTCTACCCTTTTCCATTTTTCTTATACACGGCTTTATTCATGCCTGGAAAGATAAGTTTCATGATGTCCTTGTGTTCTTAGGTATTGTATCAGTTGTTTACATAGGGTTTTTCTCTATTTCAGGGACAAAACTTCCAAATTATACAACTCCTACGTACCCTGCTATTGCTGTTATATTAGCCTATTTTCTATCAAAGATTAAAAAGTCTGATTATAAACGTACAGGAATTGTTTGGCTACTGATTTTATATATTGCGATAACATCTGCTATTTCAATTTTTGTATATATAGCTTTAAAAAACGACAATACACTTTCCCATGTTAGCTATGTCGGTCTTACATTTCTTATATGGACAATTGGAGGAGTAGTGGCTCTAATCTTTCTTTTAAGAGGAAGATTGAAGGAAACCATTATCTCTTTATCAGTCTTTTCTGTAATTTTTATAACTGTTTTCTTCTTTTTTGCACTACCAAAAATTGATAGAGAAAATCCGGTTGTGAAAATACTACCACTAATCGATAAATCAAAACCGATTGCCTATTACAAAGGATTTAATCCGGCTTTTGCATTTTACCTTGGAACTCCAATTCCAAAACTGGAAACCGTCGAGGACGTTAAAACGTTCCTTTCCAGAAATGAAAGAGTCTATATCCTCACGAGAAAGAAGTACTTAAATAAATTAAGAGGTATTAAAGGCTTAAAGGTCGTATCCATGAGAAAAGACCTATTCGAAAAGACAACTTCAGTCCTTATTTCTAACAAATGAATATCCACTAAATTTTCATATCCGTAAAACGAAACAGATAAGGTTACTAATGTGAATTTAAGGAGTTATATTGAGAGTAAGAAAAGTAGCAATCTTTGGAAAAAGCATTTTAGGTATGCTTGATAACTCAAAATATTTGATAAACTACCTCTGTAATCAGAATTGTGAATTTGATTTTTTCTTTGTTGCTGAAGAAAAAAATGTCTATAAAACATTAAAAAGATATAAAATACCTGTAGTTTTTAGAGATTTAAAAAGACATGAAATTGTAATCAAAGAGCCTGATATATGGATAATGTGTGATTGGCTTGTAAGGGATTGGTATGCTCATCTCCTTTCTAAAAAAAAGAAGACATTTCAAATGTGGCATGGAATTCCTCTCAAAAACATAAACGCAAAAATAAAAAAACAGAAAATATTTCCTGAAAGTTATGAAGTTTTTATTTCTACATCTGAGTTTGTAACCGAGAATGCTTTTAAAAAATTATTTAAATCAGAAACTTTTTTAATCAGCGGTTACCCAAGAAATGACATATTCTTCAAAGAAAAATATGATGAGAAAGATTTGATAAATGTTGATGTAGATATACTTGAATTAGTTTTAAAAAAGAAAAATGAAGGATTTAAAATTGGTGTTCTAATGCCTACTCTTACATATACAGGGTACGATTTTATTTTAAGTGGCTCTTTACCGTTAGATGAACTGAGCAAATTTGGACAAAAACAAAATATCATTTTTATTCTTAAGCTACATCCAACTATGGATTTATTGGGATACAGAGTAAATTCTCAAAGTGAAAATATCATAGTATATGATGGAAAGAAGGATATTTATCCACTCCTAAAATTCACAGATTTTCTTATAACTGATTATTCTTCTGTTTACTTTGACTATCTTCTATTGGATAAACCTATTATTTTTTATACTCCTGACTTTGAAAAAATGGAAGGTATGCTTTTATTTTCCTCAAAGTTATTTTTCCCTGGACCTATAGCAAAAAGTCAAAAAGAACTTTTGAAAGTATTAAAGTCTCTTGTTAAGGAAAAGGAATTTTTTGAAGGACAAAGAAAAATTCTAAGAAAGATAATATTTAGATATATTGATGGAAAAGCCTCAGATAGAATTTATAGGTATATTAAAAACTCTCTATAGATACTTTTTCTCACAGGAAAATTACTAAAAGATTAGATAAGTTAATACGATAATAGAACATTATGATAACTGTAGTTACATACGGAACATTTGACTTGTTTCATATAGGTCATTATAGGCTTCTTAGGAGAGCTAAGAGTTTAGGAGATAGATTAATAGTTGGCGTATCTACAGATGAATTTAATAACAAAAAAGGAAAAGAAACGTATCAACCCTTTGAAGAAAGATTTAGGATTGTAAAAAGTTTACCTTTCGTAGATATAGTTATTCCCGAAGTTTCGTGGGAACAGAAGATAAATGACATAAAAGAGTACTCTGTAGATATTTTTGTGATTGGAGATGACTGGAGAGGAAAATTTGATTATCTCTCTATTTATTGTAAGGTTATTTATCTACCCAGAACCAAGGGAATATCCTCAACGATATTGAGAGAAAAAATAAGAAATTCAAATAAAGGTTCCAATATCATAGGTAGTTTTTGTATTTAAAATCTCTATAAAAGTTCTCTATTTCTTCAGCCGGAACAGGTGGTAAAAATAAATAACCCTGAATATAACTACATCCGAGGAAGGTTAGTATATTAAGCTGTTCCTTTGTTTCCACACCTTCAGCTACCGTTTTAATACCGAAGTTCTTCGCAAGACTAATGATGCTCTTTACTATAGTTTCATCATCTTTATCCTGTAAAATATCTTTTATAAACTCTCTGTCTATCTTTATTGAAGAAATTGGGAATTTCTTCAGATATAGAAGAGAAGAATAGCCTGTACCAAAATCATCAATTGATATTTTAATACCCATCCTGTTTAATGCCTTCAAAACATTCGCGCTGTGCTCAATACTCTTTACAAATGCCGTCTCCGTTATCTCAAACTCAAATTTTGAGGCTTTACATTTTGTTCTTCTGAGTATGTTTCTTACACTGCTAACAAAATCTTCTGATTCAAGCTGTACAGTAGATATATTAACCGCAACTTTTAAATTTAAGCCTTTTTTTTCCCATTTTTTTATCTGTTTGCATATCTCTTTTAAAATCCACTTACCAACATCTACAATCATTCCTGTATTTTCTAATACTTCTATGAACTTTACAGGGGGAATAAATTTATTACCCTTCTTCCACCTTAAAAGTGCCTCTACACCTATGATATTTTTCTTCTTCAAATCAATCTGAGGTTGATAGTATATTAGAAATTCTTTATTACTAACTGCCTCTTTTAACTGATTCTCTAATGTTATAATCTCAAACGTTCTCTTTGAAAGTTCCGATTTGTAAAAATAGAACATACTTTTCCTTGTTTTTGCCTTTTCGAGTGCAATTTCCGAACTGATTATCAATTTTTCTGCTACTTTTCCATCAATTGGGAAAATAGATACTCCTGCAGAAAAGGAGATTAAAAACTCTCCTGAGTTTACATAAAACGGATGACTGAAAGCCCTTCTAATTCTTTCAATTGTGTTTACTACATCTTTTTCACTTTGGATATCCCTTAATATAATTCCGAACTCATCACCACCTATCCTCGCTATGTAGTCGACTGTCCTTAACTCTTTTTTTAACCTTGATGCTATTTTTCTTAAAATAATATCTCCCGTGTAGTAACCGTACTGTTCATTTATGATTTTAAAATCATCTATATCAAGTAATACAACAGCAAAATTCTTATTGTCTTTTTCATTATCAAGTATTGATTTTCCAAGTTCTTTTATAAAAAGATTTCTGTTTGGAAGGAGGGTTATATTATCAATCATTGTTTGTTTTAACTTTTCAACAGCAAAACTGAGATTTACAGAAAGTTCTTTTAACAGTTCTACATCTTTTTGAGAGAATCTCTCTAATTCAGTTGAATATATCGTCAATATATACTCAATATCAGATTTTTCTGGATTTAAGCTGTTAAATATTGGAACGATACCTATTGAAGATATACCACTGCTTCTTAAAATTCTCTTCCATATGTGTTTTTCCGGAATATCCTCCACACTTTTAATTTCTACTTCATTTATTCCTAAACCAAATCTGAATTTACCTAATCTGTTCTCAATTACGGGCTTTCTCTCATATAAAAAAACAGGTTCAATTATGTTTGAATCAGGGTTGTACTTCCCTATACATGCTGCATCAAATTTACCTATATCTACCAAAATTCTAACTGTTTCTGAAAAAAGCAAATCCATATTGTTTGCTTTAAAAATCAACATATTTATCTTGCTCAGGACATTGTATAGTCTCTTTAGCTTAATTATCTCTTCATCCTTTTTAAAGAAATAACTGTCAAGGGCGAGTGATATATGGAGTAACATTCTTTTTGAAAGAGTCATATACTCTTCTTTAGTAATCTTGTATCCGTTTCTGTTTAAAAGATTTACAGTTTCCTCTAAGAATTTTGAGTAGAGATTAACATAGTACTTAGGGAGAACTCCGTAATTTTCATGTACTATCCCAGCTCTTAAAGCACTTATTCCTTCTTTGATATCTAATTCAGGGTTTAAAAGTGATTTGATGTAGTTTTTGTATCTCTGTATAATCATCTCTGTTTTGTCTTCAGGAAATAACTTTTTTAAAGAATGAAAAGAAAGCATATAATTTAAGATATTTCTTGCACTACTCTCTATGTCTTTATCTTCTAAGCTAAATTTTGAAAAGCTTCTGGTATGTTCTGGTTTTAAATCTAATAAGCTGAGTCTTAGTTTGAAATCTGATTTATCGAATCCAATAGATTTGCTTATAACTTCTAAATCCTTTTCCATAGAAAAATTCCTCACCCTTATGGGAACTTTATGTATTTTTACGGAATAGATATATTATCGTATAATTCAGGAAATTTATAAATGTTGGTATTCAGTTAATAAGTAGATAATAAATTCCATCTAACAAAAACTAATGCTAAAGCTCTATATAAAGCTCTAATGGACTTAGCATAAGCCTTTGTTTTTCTTTTTAACATGGCCAATTTACTTCTTAAAAATGAATGTAAACCTTCATTCCAGT
>WFXI01000023.1 GCA_015490675.1 Hydrogenothermaceae bacterium | reverse complement strand
TTTGCTTTGCTATTTCCCAGAGAGCTATAGCATTTGCAGAAGCAACATTTAAAGATGTTATTTTCCCTTTCATTGGAATAGTTGCAATAATATCTGCTGTTTGTAAAACTGGTTTTGATGTGCCTTTACCTTCTGAACCTAAAACTATTGCTAGAGGGAATGGAAAATCTATTTTATGTATAGGTTTTCCCCCTTTTTCTATGGCTACTACCCATCCTCCAAGCTTTTTAAATTTATCTAAAGAGTTTCTAATATTTGCTACTTTAGATATTGGTATATGAAAAACTGCTCCTGCAGAAGCTTTTACAACAACTTCGTTTATCGGTGCAGACCTTTCCTTAGGAATAACTACTCCAGATGCTCCTAACACTTCTGCAGTTCTGATTATATTTCCTACATTTTGAGGGTCTGTAATATGGTCTAAAAATACTAAGAAACCATTTTCTTCAATAGCTTTATTTAAGATTTCGTTTAAATCCCAATAGTCTATTGGTGAAAGTAGTGCAACAACTCCCTGTGTTTTTTTAGTCCCAGCAAGTTCTTCTACTTTTTTTCTAGGAACTCTTTGAGTTTTTATTCCTTTTTCTTTTGCTATGGCTACTATCTCTTTAGGTAAGGATGTATCGTGAGCTATCAATATTTTTTCTAAACTTTTTCCAGATTTTAAAGCTTCTAAAACAGGGTTTCTTCCCCAAATTGTAAATTTTTTATCCATTTAAACTCCAACTTTTTGTTTTAGCCTGCATACAGAACAAATTTCATTCGCAGAAGGTTCACCACAAATTTTACATTTTGTTAAATGCTTTTCTTCTTGTTCTTCCTTTTTTAAGATAGGATACACTTTTTTTAGAAAGTTTGTGTAAAACTGTAACTTCGTTCCTGGATGTTTTTCCTCCAGTTTTGCTAAAAACTCTTTATATTCTATTGAAGATGCTCCTTCTGCAAATGGACATTCGTATTCTATATAGTCTATATTATTTAAAAATGAATAAATAGCTGTTTCTTTTTCTGTAATTTTACATAAAGGTTTTACCTTTCTTATAAATCCTTCTTCTTCTTTTAAAACTGGATATTGTCTTTTTAGATAGTCTATATCCCATCTTAATGTATTGCCAAATAAAACAGCAACTTCATCATCAAGGTTATGCCCTGTAGCAATTACTTTGTAGCCGTTATCTTTAGCAAATTTATTCATATAGTATCTTTTTACTGTTCCACAAGCAGAGCAAGCAGGTCTATTAGATATTTCTTTTAACTGTGGAATTGTAGCAATTTCTTGGGATAAATCTAATATGTGTAAAGGTCTGTTTATTTTCTCTGAAAAATTAATAGCTTTTTCTTTTGAATCTTGAGAATATTCGCCAATTCCTAAATTTATATAAAAACCATCTGCTTCATATCCAAGTTTTGTTAAAACATTCCACAGAGCTAAACTGTCTTTTCCCCCTGATACTGCAACAAGGATTTTTTCATTTTTAGAAAACATTTTGAATTCATCTATTGTTTTTTGGACTCTTTTTTCAAACCAGGATATATAGTGTTCTTTACATAATGCCAGCCTATGCTGTGGTAGATAAACAATTGCTTTATTTTTAAGACCTTTTGTTTTACAGATTGTACACTTAGTTTTCTTTTTTAGCATAGCTTTTCCTTATACATTAAATCTAAATAACATTACATCTCCATCTTGGACAACATAATCTTTTCCTTCAATTCTAACTGCTCCTGCTTCTTTTGCTTTTTGCATAGAACCGTATTTTATAAGCTCATCGTAATTTATTACCTCTGCTGCTATAAATCCCCTTTCAAAGTCTGAATGTATTTCTCCTGCAGCTTGAGGAGCTTTGGTTCCTTTTTTTATTGTCCATGCTCTAGTTTCTTTTTCTCCTGTTGTAAAATAGGTTATAAGGTCTAAAAGGTTGTATCCTGTCCTTATCATTTTATTTAGTCCTGGTTCTGTTAAACCATAAGCCTCAAGTAGCTCTCCTCTTTCTTCTTTAGGTAGTTCTATAAGTTCTTGTTCAACTTTTCCGCATAAAACAACAACTGGTGCATTTTCTTTTTGAGCTTTTTCTTTTATTGCTTTTACATGGGGATTGTTTTCTCCATCTGGAAGGTCTTCTTCTCCAATATTTGCAACATACATTAGTGGCTTTATTGTAAGTGGGAAAATAGTTTTTTTCATATAGTCTATTTCTTCTTCTGTAAATTTATCTAAATTAGTTCTTAAAGGTTGTAAATTTTCTAAAATTTCTTTTGCTTTTGTTAAGACTTCAACCTCAAATTTTGCTTCTTTGTTTCCAGATTTTGCAGGTTTTATTACCTTCTCAAGTCTTTTTTCTACTGTTTGTAGGTCTGCTAATATTAATTCTGTTTCAATTATCTCTGCATCTCTAACAGGATTTACCCCTCCTTCAACATGCACTACATCACTATCTTCAAAGCATCTAACAACATGGGCTATAGCAGAAACGTTTCTAATATTTGATAAAAACTGGTTTCCAAGCCCTTCTCCTTTAGAAGCTCCTTTAACCAATCCAGCAATATCTACAAACTCTATTGTAGCTGGAATTATATTTTTAGAGCTTGAAATTTCAGCAAGTTTATAAAGTCTTTCATCTGGAACATCAACAATACCAATATTTGGGTCAATTGTGCAAAAAGGATAGTTTGCAACTCCAGCTTTTGCAGTTTCCGTTAAAGCATTAAAAATAGTAGATTTTCCAACATTTGGAAGCCCAACTATACCAACATTAAGTTTCATTAATTAACCTCTATAAAATTTTTAGAATATTTATTTTATACCAATATGGTAAAATTTCATTGGTGTTTTAGGAGATACAAATGAATAAGGACTTAGAAGAGATTAAAGCAAAAATTGAATATGCCAAAGCTCAAACTGAGCAGTTAAAGCTTTTGGTTTTTATAATATTTACTGTAGGGACAGGTATATTTTCTTTAATTTTTATGCTTTATGGAAAGGGTGACTTTATTCTAAAATCGTTATTAACATTAGGAGTAACTTTTGTTGTTCCTCTTATTGCAAGAGCTTATCTTATAGATAGAAAACTAAGGGCTCTTTCAAAGAAAATAGAGGAGGAATTAAAACAATGATAGACATTTTTATTTTTATTTTGCTTGGAATTTTTATAAGTTTATTATTATTTTTCTCTTGGAGTTCTGCTATAGAAGACCTAAAGGAGTATAGGAAAAAACAATGATAGTAATATTTGACGTTGACGGTGTTTTAATAGATGTATCTAAATCTTATCATTACAGTATAAAAGACACTGTAGAGTATTTTACAGGAAAAGAAGCAAACTTAGACGAGTTAAGAGACATTAAGTTCACATTTAAAATAAATAACGACTGGGATGCTTCAATAGCTGGTATTTTATATGTGTCTTCAGGTTTAATATTAGAAGATTTCAAAGATGAGTTTTCTAAATTTTCTTCTTCCTTAGATGACTTTTATAAATTTGCAATAGTTTATGGAATAAAACTTCCTGATTATGAAGAACTTGTTGAGTATTTTGAAGAAAGATACAAAATACACAGGACTAAAGAAGAATTAATCATAAGTAAGGAAACTTTAGAAAAAATAAAAAACAAAGCAGATAAAACAGGAGTAATTACAGGAAGGCCTTTTGATGATTTAGATTTTTCTTTTAAATATTTTGACCTTTATAAATATTTTAATCTAATTATCACAGAAGATGATATTCCACAACCAAACTTAAGAAAACCTTCTGCTTATCCTATGAAACTATTTTTTGAAAAAGTAAGTTATAAGGAGCCTGTTTTTTATATAGGAGATACTTCTGCAGATAAAGAAATGGTTGAAAATTTTAATGAAGAAACAGGTAAAAATGTTAATTTTATTTTATTTGAAAACCAACATAACAAAGATATAAAAACAAAATATAAAGTCTCTTCAGATAAAGAGCTTTTAGAAATTTTAAAGTAAAATAATGTAAATATTTCCAAATTTAAGGAGAACAAATGGATTATAGAGAAAGATTAAAACAGCTGATTAAAGAAAAATCCCTTAAAGTTGCAGATAAACCAATTTTTAAGTTATCTTCAGGAAAATTAAGCACATACTATCTAGACCTAAGAACAATAACTTTAGACCCTGAAGGTGGATATATAATTGGAAATCTAATATATGAAATGATAAAAGACAAAAATCCAGATGCTGTAGGTGGTTTAACTCTTGGGGCTGACCCGATTTCTTATGCAACTTCTATGGTTTCTTATATAAATAAGAATCCTATCAAACCATTTGTAGTTAGAAAAGAGCCAAAAGGACACGGAACAGGAAAGCAAATAGAAGGAAATGTAAAAGAAGGAGACAAGGTTTTTATTGTTGAGGATGTTGTAACTACAGCTGGTTCTTCCTTAAAAGCTGCAAAAGTTGCCAAAGAGGCAGGACTGGAGATTCTTGGAATTATTGCAATTGTAGATAGAGAAGAAGGTGGAGAAGAAAACATTAAAAAAGAAGGATTTAATTTTTATCCAATATTTAAGGTGTCAGAGTTTTTAAGCAAAAAATGATAGTTACTATTAAAAGTGGTGGAACCTTAGGAATTGATGGGATTCGGATAGATGTAGAAATAAATCTATCTAAAGGTTTACCACAGTTTTTAATTGTTGGTCTTCCTGACACTGCTATAAAAGAAAGTAAAGAAAGAATAAGGTCTGCTATAGAAGCTACAGGGTATAAATTTCCATTAAAAAAAATCCTTGTTAATCTTGCACCTGCAAATATTCCAAAACAAGGAACTATTTATGATTTACCAATAGCAGTAGGTATTTTATATCAAGCAGGAATTATAAACGAGATAGATAAAGATACTGCATTTTTAGGAGAACTTTCTTTAGATGGAAAATTAAGAAAAATAAATGGAGTTTTGCCAATAGCTATATCTTTAAAAGAAAAAGGGATAAAAAATTTAATTGTGCCTCTAGAAAATGAAGATGAAGCATCTTTTATTGAAGGTATAAACATTTATGGATTTTCACATTTAAAGGAAGTTATCGAATCTTTGAATAAAAACCTAAAAAAACAACCTAAAAAACTAAAATTTGAAGAGCTTATAAAAGAAAAACAGTTTGATATAGATTTTTCTGATGTAAAAGGACAAACCCTTGCAAAAAAGGCTATTCAAATAGCCATTGCAGGTTTTCATAATATTTTGTTAATTGGTTCTCCCGGAAGTGGAAAAACAATGCTTGCTAAAAGAATACCAACAATACTGCCTTCTTTAAATTTAGATGAAGCTCTAGAAACTACTAAAATATACAGTGTTGCAGGAATATTAGACGAACCAATAATAGCATTTAAGCCTATGAGATTTGTTCATCACTCTATTTCTGACACAGCACTGGTTGGAGGTGGAACTTACCCAAAACCGGGAGAGATTAGTCTTGCCCATAATGGAGTTTTATTTTTAGATGAACTTCCAGAGTTTAAAAGAAATGCCTTAGAAGCATTAAGACAGCCTTTAGAGGATAGAAAAATTACAATTTCTAGAGCAAATGGAAAATTTGAGTTTCCAGCAAATTTTCAACTTGTAGCAACTGCCAACCCTTGCCCTTGTGGATATAAACTAGACCCAGAAAAACAATGCGTCTGCTCAGAGAATCAAGTAAAAAGATATCTGAAAAAACTTTCAGGACCACTACTTGATAGAATAGATATAGTAGTTCAAATAATGAGGCCAAAATTAGATGAACTTATGAGTAAAAATACCAAAGAAGAAACTTCTAAAGAAATGAAAGAAAAAATCCTGCAGGCTATAGAAATTCAACAAAAAAGATTTAAAGACCTTCCTATTAAATACAATGCACAGATGGATAGCTCACATGTGGATAAATTTATTATTTTAGAACCAGATGCAGAAAATACTTTAAAATTACTATCTCAAAGAGCAAACTTAACAGGAAGAAGCTTTTACAAAATACTAAAAGTTTCTCAAACAATTGCAGATTTAGAAAACTCGCCAGAAGTAAAAAAATCTCATATAATTCAAGCATTTAACTTTAAAATAAATGATGAACTGCTAAACTAGAGGTTAATAGTTGGCTAGAGTTAAACATTATTTAATAAATGAAAGATACGAAGACCCAGGAGTTTTTTTACAGGTAGAAAATACTGGAGACTACATTCTTTTTGACATTGGAAATATCTATAAACTTGATAGAAGCTTAATTAAAAAAGTCAACAAAATATTTATATCCCATACCCATATGGATCATTTTATAGGTTTTGATTATTTACTTCGTCTAAAGCTTGGTAAAGAGCAAATTGTTGAAATTTTTGGCATACATCCAGTTGCTGAAAATATTTATCACAAATTGCAGGGTTATATATGGAACTTAGTTGAATTTGAACCACAAATTGTGTTTTTAGTAAAACAGTATAAAGATGGATATTTTTATCATTATCAATTTGACATAAAAAAGAAGTTTAAAAAAGAATTTATAAAAAGAACAAAAGCTAAAGAAAATATTATTTTTGAAAATGAAAACTATAAAGTTCAATTTGCAGTTTTAGACCATAAAATTCCTGTTTTAGGGTATAGTTTTATATTTCCTGATAGATTAAAGCTAAATAAAGAGTTAATAAAAGAACTTCCTCTAAAAGGAAAAGAGATAGGAAAATTGAAAGAATTTTTAGAAAATCCTAAAAATATCAATAAAAAATTTAAAATTGGCAGTAAATACCACACATACGAATCTCTAAAAGAAAAATACACATTTGTCCAAAAAGGGATAAAAATCTCATATATAACTGATGTTTTAGGTTCTAAAGAAAATATAGAAAAAATAGTCAATTTAGTTAAAAATTCAGACTATCTATACTGTGAATCTGTATTTTTAGAAGAAGACAATGAACAAGCATCAAAAGTTTACCATTTAACTACAAAACAAACAGCAGAAATAGCCAAAACAGCAAATGTAAAAAATTTAATTCCTTTTCATTTTTCTAGAAGATATGGAAAAAATACTAAACCTATCTTTCATGAACTTTCAAAATTTCTGGAAGATACAAATATAAAAATTCTATAGGAGGATAAAATTGAAAACAGTTTTACTTACAGGTGCAGCAGGTTTTATTGGCTGGAAAACTGCAGAGTTTTTATTACAAAAAGGGTACAAGGTAATAGGAGTTGATAATTTAAATAATTATTACGACCCAAGATTAAAACTTTGGAGAAAAAAACAACTTGAGAAATATGAAAACTTTCAATTTTTTGAAGTAGATATTTCAAACTTTGGAGCATTAAAAGTATTGTTTAATAGTTTTAATTTTGATTATATTGTCAATTTAGCTGCAAGAGCAGGTGTTAGGTATTCTATAAAAAATCCATTTGTTTATATGGAAACAAATGCAACAGGAACATTAAACTTACTTGAGTTGATGAAAGAAAAAGGTATAAAAAAATTTGTTTTAGCTTCTACTTCTTCTTTATACGCAGGACAACCTATGCCGTTTAAAGAAGATTTACCAGTAAATACTCCTATTTCTCCTTATGCAGCATCTAAAAAAGCGGCAGAAGTAATGGCTTATACTTATCATTATTTATATGGCATAGATGTTTCAGTAGTTAGATACTTTACAGTTTTTGGACCTGCAGGCAGACCAGATATGAGTATATTTAGATTTATAAAATGGATAGACGAAGGAACTCCTATAAAACTTTTTGGAGATGGTTCTCAAGCGAGAGATTTTACATATGTTGATGATATTGCTGAAGGAACAATCCTTGCTATGGAAAAAGAAGTTGGTTATGAAATAATAAATTTAGGTGGTGGAAGAAATCCTATTTCCTTAAAAACTATAATAGAAAAATTAGAAAGTCTTTTAGGAAAAAAGGCAAAGATAGAGTATAAGCCTTTTAATAAAGCAGATATGAAAGAAACTTGGGCTGATATAGAAAAGGCAGAAAAATTACTTGGATGGAAACCCAAAATTGATATTGATGAAGGATTAAAAAGAACTGTTGAATGGTATTTAGAAAATAAAGATTGGGTAAAAGATATATCTTTAGAAGAAGAAGTTCAAAATATCTAATTTATTTTAAGAAATTTAATAGTGTTAAATCTTTATTTTGATTAAACGAGGCTAATAAGGCCTCGTATGCTGTTCTTGTTTTTTCTAATTCTGCTATAACTGATACATAATCAGCATCTTCAAATTTTGAAACTAACTCTGAAAATGCAACCTGTAGATATTCATTCTGAGGTCTAAAGTCATCTATTACATTAATTTGTGTTCCTATTCTAGACCTGCCTTGAGCTACTTTATTAAACCCTTTGTCAAAGGTATCTAAGATTGCTTCTACATTTCCTATTCTTTTAGATAATGCACCTGTTGAGTCTTCAACAGATATTTGTTTATCTGCGTCCTGTCCAAGTAATCCTAATCTATAAGTTCCATCTTTATCTTGATATACATATGCCATAACTCCCGGATTAGCAGGAGATTTATTTATTGCAAAAACAAGTTCTTGAAGTGTTGATGGATTTGTATTATCTGTAGTATCTCCATCGTAGCTTACTGTAAATGATTGGCTACCATAATTTATAGTTAATGTTCCACTTTCAGTAGCGGCCACTAAAGGGTCTGTTGAAGTTGAATATCCCATCTCTGAATAATAGCCGTGAAGTTTAACTATATCTCCTATACTTTCAAAATCACCAGTTAGTAAACCACCTGTATCATTTACTACAACAGGTGTGGTTCCATCACTTCCAGCAAGTCCTAAATAATTTCTACCATCATCTCCTTTATATATAAATGCAGCTACTCCTGGGTTGGAAACTGAATTATTTATTGCATCTACTATTTCTTGAAGTGTTGATGGGTTTGTAGCATCTGTAGTATCTGCATCATAGTTTATAGTAAATGAACTTGCACCATAATTTATAGTCAAAGTTCCAGATGTGGATGCTACTGGAGAGTCAGCTGATAAAAATCCATTTTTTGATTTATAAATCGTTAATTCATTTCCATCAATTATGTTGATAATATCATCTAAGGCTTTAACTACTCCTATTTTTTGCTGTGCAGAATCTGTAGTAGTATCGTATACTCCAGAATTTACAGTTCCAAGGTATTCTACACCATTAAAAGTGGTATTTAGTTCAACACCTTTTGAAACTGGAACTTTTGTTTCCAGTGTTTCTCCTTGGTAAATTGCAGATTCATTAAATGGGTCTTGTTGAGCTTTAACTCCTCCAAATAACCTTGAGTCTCCGATGCTTATATTTGCTTGTTTTACAATATAGTCTCTAACAGATTGGAAATAATCTCTTAAAATTTGAGCATCTTCAGCGTCCATAATTCCAGTGTTTAATACCTGAACAATTTGAGTTCTTGCTTCAGACGAAGCATCAACAATATTCCCTAATGTGCTTTCTGCAACATCAAGAATGGTTTGAACTTGGTCCATATTACGGTTATAGGTTGCAAGGGTATCTGTAATCCTTCTAAGTCTTTGGGCTTTAACAGTGTCTACTGTATTATCAGATGGAACAAGTAGTTTTTTCCCTGAAGATAGCTGGTTAGTATACTTTGCCAGTTTGTTTTCTTTTATTTGGTTATTCCGTATAAATGTGTTGTAAAACGATATATCAGGCACTCTCATTGTCTTTTCACCTATAACCGTTTAAGTTGGCATTTATTATCGGCAAAATTAAAAATATTTTTTAGATTTCTTTTCCTAAATTATCTTCCCTTTCTTCACCTATTTTCTCAAGTTTTACATTTATAATACTATTTAATGGTTTTTCACTATCAAATTTTATGTGAATATAATTTCCTGTCAATCCTACTTTTTTACCATTTTTTTCTGAAATAATCAGGACTTCTAAAGGTTTGTTTAAAAATTTTTCTCTAAATTCTATGTTCTTTTTTTGTGAGATTTCTCTTAAAATTTTTGTTCTTTCTTTTTTCTCTTTAGGATTTACTAAATCTCCTATTTTACTTGCAGAGGTTCCTTCTCTTTCAGAATAAGTAAATACATGTATATATGCAAAAGGTAAATCTTCTATAATTTTTAAACTTTCTTCAAAATCTTTTCTTGTTTCTGTTGGAAAACCTGTTATTATGTCCGTTCCTATTGCTGTTTCTGGTCTTCTTTTAACAATTTCTTCTACTTTGTCTATATATTCACTTAAGGTATAGTCTCTTTTCATATCTTTCAAAACTTTGTCATTTGCCGATTGTAAAGACAGATGAAAATGTGGTGCTATTTTTTCTTCAGAAGTTATTAAACCAAGTAAATTTTCATCTATTTCTGAAACATTCATTGAAGAAAGTCTTATTCTGTATAATCCATCTATTTTTATTAAATTCTTTAAAAGTTCATATAAATTTGCTTCTTTATGGTCATATCCATATTGAGACAGTTGTGTACCTGTTAAAACTATTTCTTTGTACCCTCTATCTATAAGAACTTTTATTTGATTTATTATATCTTCTGGTTTTGCACTTCTAACTTTTCCTCTTGCAAAAGGAATAATACAGAAACTACAAAAACTATTACAACCTTCCTGAACCTTTAATATTGGTCTTGCACCTTCAAAAAATGTGCTAATTTGAAATGTTTCAAAATTATTTTGTCTAAAGATATTATCTATAAAAACTTTTTCATTTCTCTTTTCATTTATATAGTTTTCAACAATTTCATAAACAGCAGTTTTATGAGAGTTTCCAATAACAAGGTCTATCTCTTCAATTTCTGCTAATTTTTCAGGACTGACTTGAGCATAACAACCAGTTGCCACAACAATTGCATTTGGATTTCTTCTTTTTGCCTGTCTTAAAACTTTTCTTGATGTTCTATCTGCATCATTTGTAACTGTACAAGTATTTACTACATAAACATCTGCAATATCTTCAAAGTTTGTTAATGTATATCCATTGTTTACAAATTTTTCTTCTAAAGCAGATGTTTCAAACTGGTTCATTCGGCAACCTAAGGTTGCAAAAGCTACTTTGAGATTTTTCATTTACTTGCCTGCACCTAAAAAGATTTTATGTAGTATTTTATAATATATGCTAATAAATTATATTTTTATGAGGAAACAAATGTATCATGTTCACATTGAAGCCATTTTTATCTGGTCAATGGTGGCAATCTTTGTAGGAACTTTATTTGCATATATGTTTAAAACTCTAAAAGAAGAAGAAAGAAAAAGGAAAGAAGATTAAAATCTAAAAACGGAGGAAACCTTGAAGGCTTTAAGTTCCAATGAGATAAGAGAAAGCTTTTTAAAATTTTTTGAAGATAAAGGACATAAAGTAGTTAAATCAGCATCAATCATTCCAGAAACAGACCCTACATTACTATTTGTAAATGCAGGAATGGTTCCATTTAAAAATGTGTTTTTGGGACTTGAAGAGCGACCATACAAAAGGGCTGTTTCTTGCCAGAAAGTTTTCAGAGTATCAGGAAAACATAACGATTTAGATAATGTTGGATATACACCAAGACACCATACATTTTTTGAAATGCTCGGTAATTTTTCATTTGGAGATTACTTTAAAAAGGAAGCTATAGAATTCGCTTGGGAATACTTAACAAAAGTTTTAGAAATTCCAGAAGAGAAACTTCATGTTTCTGTTTTTGTAGAAGATGAAGAAGCATATAAAATTTGGAGAGAGGTAATAGGATTACCAGAAGAAAAAATACATAAACTTGGAGTTGAAGATAACTTCTGGTCTATGGGGGATACTGGTCCTTGTGGTCCTTGTTCTGAGATTTATTATGATAGGGGAGAAGAGTTTGGAAATCCAGAATTTGGAAGCGATGAAGATAACAGATATCTAGAAATATGGAATTTAGTATTTATGCAATATAACAGAGATAAAGATGGAAAACTAACACCTCTTCCAAAACCAAATATAGATACAGGAATGGGGCTTGAAAGAATAGCCTCTGTTTTACAGGGAGTTAATTCAAACTATGAAACTGATTTATTTTTACCAATAATAAACTGGGTTAGTGAATACACAGGAAAAGAATATAATCCAGAAAAACCAAAGGATATAAATACTATTTCAATGAGAGTTATTGCAGACCATTTAAGAGCAATAACATTTTTAATTTCTGATGGAGTGTTCCCTGCAAATGAAGGAAGGGGATATGTTTTAAGAAGAATTTTAAGAAGAGCATTAAGATACGGAAAAGAACTTGGAATAGAAGAGCCATTTTTATATAAAGGTGTTGATAAAGTAGTAGAAATAATGTCTCAAACCTATCCTGAATTAAGTGCAAATAAAGAGTTTATAAAAGGACTAGTCAAATCAGAAGAAGAAAGGTTTATTAAAACATTAAACAGAGGAATGACTTTATTAAGTGAAATAATAGAAAAGGCAAAAAAGGAAGGAAGAAAACACATAACAGGAGAAGAAGTATTTACTTTATATGATACATATGGATTTCCTGTAGATTTAATAGAAGATATAGCAAGAGACAACGGATTTGGAGTAGATATAGCAAAATATTATGAGCTTCTAGAGGAGCAAAAAGAAAGAGCTAGAAAACACTGGAAATCTCAAGCAAAAGAAGTAAAAGAAGTTTATCTACATTTAAAAAATAGATTAGAAGATAACCAGTTTTTAGGATATGAGACATTAGAAGTTAACGATGCAAAAGTTGTTGCAATAGTAAAAGGTGATGAAGCAGTTGGAGAAATTAAAGAAGGAGAAGAAGCAGAGATAATTTTAGATAAGACTCCTTTTTATGCAGAAAAAGGTGGTCAGGTAGGAGATACAGGAATAATAGAAAAAGAGGGAAGCTTATTTAAAGTATTAGATACACAAACACCAACAGATGGATTAATAGTTCATAAAGGTAAAGTTTTATATGGAAACTTCAAGGTAGATGATACTGTTTTAGCCAAAGTAGATAAAGAAAGAAGAGAAAATATAATGAGACATCACAC
The DNA here is from genome assembly GCA_015490675.1 of Hydrogenothermaceae bacterium. GTDB lineage: Bacteria > Aquificota > Aquificia > Aquificales > Hydrogenothermaceae > Hydrogenothermus. The sequence continues at coordinate 1,425 of WFXI01000023.1, read as the reverse complement.
AGCTACACATTTGCTCCATTCTGCTTTAAGAAACATTTTAGGAGAGCATGTAAAACAAGCTGGTTCTCTAGTTCATCCTGATTATTTAAGATTTGACTTTACACATTTTGAAAGCTTATCAGATGAAGAAATAAAGAAAATAGAAGAGCTTGTAAATGAAGAAATAATGAAAAATGAGCCAGTTGTATGTGAGCAGATGTCCTATGATGAGGCATTAAGAACAGGAGCAATGGCCATATTTGATGAAAAATATGGAGATACAGTTAGAGTTATAACAGCAGGAATATCTAAGGAACTTTGTGGTGGAACGCATGTTTCAAGAACTGGAGATATAGGATACTTTAAAATAATCTCTGAGTCTGCAGTTTCTGCAGGAACAAGAAGAATAGAAGCAGTGGCAGGAAGAAAAGCAGTAGAAAAAGGTTTAAAAGAACACTTCTTAATAAAAGAACTTTCACATCTTCTAACTGCAAAAGAAGATGAACTGATAGAAAAAGTAGAAACACTGCAGAAAAAATTAAAAGAAGCAGAAAGAAAGTTAGAAGAAATAAAAAGAAAATCTGTTGTAGATAAAATTACAGAAATTCTAAAGGTTGTAGATAAAGGAAATTACAAATTAGCCTATGGACAGGTAGAAGGATTTAAACCAAATGAGTTAAGAGACCTAGCAGATGTTGCAAGAGCAAAACTTGGAAGTAGTGTAGTAATGCTTGTAGCTTTAGATAAAGAAAAAGGTAAGGTTAACTTCATTGTTGCAGTTTCTAAAGACTTAACAGATAAAATAAAAGCAGGTGATATTGTTAGACAGGTAGCACCAGTTTTAGGTGGAAAAGGTGGTGGTAGACCAGATATGGCACAGGGCGGAGGAACAGACATATCTAAACTAAATGAAGCGTTTAAAAAGTTTGAAGAGGTTGCGAGTATATAAAATTTGTTATTTGCGATATGGCAAAATTTGATAAAACGTTAAGAGATATAATTAAAAACATACCTCAAAAGTTTGTGAGTATTTTAACAGGTAAGAAAGGAATAAAGATACTTGATAATACTTTTCCATCTGTAAAAGAAAGAGTTGCTGATTTAATTCTAGAGCTAGAAGATGGAACTATTTTTCATTTAGAGCTTCAAACACAAAACGATAACAATATGATTTTTAGAATGCTTGAGTATTATTTTTTGTTAAAACAGAAATACTATGACAGACCAGTTAAGCAAATAGTTTTATATGTTGGTGATGGCAAACCTATTATGCAAAATGTATTGGAAGCAGATAGTTTAAAATTTCAATATGAATTAAGAGATATTAAAGAAATCGAATGTAATGAACTTCTAAAAAGTGACAATCTAGAAGATAAAATACTTGCTGTTTTATGTAATGTAAAAGATTTTGAGAAATATATATCTTCACTAGTTAAAGAACTTATA
>WFXI01000022.1 GCA_015490675.1 Hydrogenothermaceae bacterium | reverse complement strand
TGGCAGAAGGTTTATTTGCTGATTATGGAATAGAGTATGAGATAAGAAGCCATGTGCATAAAGTTGATGAAAAGAAGATTTATACAGAAAATCTAGATGGTGAATTTAAAGAAATAGAATATGATTTTGCAATGCTTATACCTCCATTTAAAGGTCAGCCTATAAAATGGTATGATAAAGAAGGAAATGATATAACAGACAAGGTTTGTAACCCTACTGGTTTTGTAAAAGTCGATGCAACATATGGCAAAACATGGGAAGAACTAGATGGACCAGACTGGCCTAAGACATATCAGTCGCCATACTATGAGAATATATTTGCTGCAGGAATTGCTTTTGCTCCTCCAGGACCTTTGTCAGAACCAAATAAATCTCCAAATGGAACACTAATAGGACCAGCTCCTCCTAGAACAGGTTATACTGCAGAGCTATCTGGAAAAGCTGCAGCATTAAATATTGCAGAAATGATACAAGGAAACAAACCTATTCATACAGCTTCAATGGCAGAAACTCCAGGACTTTGTATAGCCTCTATGAAAAAAAGTATCTTTGGAGGAGAAGCAGGCACAATAGCAATTTATCCTGTAGCAAGGGATTACACAAAATATCCAGAATATGGTAGAGATATAAACAACTGCACAGCAGAAATAGGAATGGCAGGTGCTTGGTTTAAATATGCATTACACTATGCATTTTTATACAAACTACAGGCAAAACCTTTCTGGAAGTTAATTCCATAGGAGGAAAAAATGAGACATAAAAAAACAGAAAAAAGACCAGCTTTTAGGTTTACTCCTCAGGATAGAAAAAGAATGAAAAGCTATATATATCAGTTTTTTAGAGCAATTGTTTTAGGATTAAAATTCTGGAATTTAGTTAGAAAAGTTCATTGACTTGAGATGTTGTAAAACTTGACAACTGTATGTAAGTTTTATATATTATTAACCGCTTTAAATAAAGCATATAAAAAGAACTTGAAAAATAGAATAGGAAATGTTATTATAAATACCCCTTGGGCGGTTAGCTCAGTTGGCCAGAGCACCTCCCTTACAAGGAGGGGGTCAGAGGTTCGAATCCTCTACCGCCCACTAAAAACGGAGCCGTAGTTCAGCCTGGCCCAGAACGCTGGCCTGTCACGCCAGAGGTCGCGGGTTCGAATCCCGTCGGCTCCGCCATTTAATATAATCCAAAAGAGAATATAATGCATAGAAAAAGAACTAAACAGGAATATATAGTTCATAATGTAGATGCAACATTTGAAGTTCTCTTTCTCCTAGGAAAAAAACCTAATCTCACTTTTGAAGAAATCTTGTCTAATTTCAGTATATCAAGAAACCAACTTCAAAAAATAATTTCAATTTTAACTTCCCGTGGATACGTTGAATATAACAAAAAAAAGAGAACTTATTCACTAGGCATAAAAAACTTCGAACTAGGATATTCATATCTATCTCATGTTGAAATTAGAGAACAGGCAAGACCATATTTACAGTATCTTGGAGATAACATAAAGGAGAATGTTTATTTAGCTGTTAGAAGTGGATGGGAAATAGTTTACATAGATGCTTATGAGGTAGATAGGCCTGTTATGGTTAAATCTAGGGTAGGTAAACTTCTACCTATGTATGCTTCTGCTTCTGGGAAAGTTCACCTAGCTTTTATGGAAGAAAATGAACTAGATGAATTTTTCAATTCTGTAAAGTTAAAACCTTTCACCGATAAAACAATTACAGATGAATCTGTTTTAAGGGAACATTTAAAAAAAGTAAGAGAAGAAGGATATGCAATAGATGATGAAGAATGGGAAAAGGAAGTAAGATGTTTATCTGTTCCAGTTTTTGATTATAAAGGTGAGGTAGCTGCAGCAATTACACTATCTGGTCCATCTTTTAGAATTCCATATAATAGACTTTTAGAGTTGAAAGATATTTTTAAGGAAAAATCTAAAGAATTATCTGAAAGATTAGGGTATAGTGAAGAATGGAAAATAAGTTAGTAGAATATACTAAAACTTTAGTTGAAATACCATCAGTTATTGGGAATGAAAAAGAGATAGCTGATTTTGTTGAAAGTTTCTTAAATAAATTTTATCCAAAAGAAAATATCATCAGATATAACAATTCTATTTTAGCCCATGATAATTTTGACTCTTCTAAAAAAACTATAGCACTTGTTGGTCATTTAGATACTGTTCCTGGAGAAAATGAATACACAGGTCAAATCCTTGATGGAAAAGTATATGGACTTGGTGCCAGTGATATGAAAGCTGGTCTGGCAGTTATGATGGGTCTAGTAGATTATTTCTATAATAAAGAGAAAAGATTTAACACTATATATGTTTTCTATGAAAAGGAAGAAGGACCATATATTGATAATGGTTTGGAACCTCTATTAAAAGAATTTAACATTATACAGAAAGCAGATTTAGCTTTTGCTTTAGAACCTACCGACAACAAAGTTCAGGTTGGTTGTCTTGGAACTATGCATGCTTCTATTATCTTTGAAGGAAAAAGAGCTCACTCTGCAAGACCTTGGCAGGGGGAAAATGCTATACATAAATCTGTTAATTTTCTAAAAAGGCTTTCAGACTTTGGAATAAAAGAGTATGAATTTGAAGGTATGAAGTTTTATGAGGTAATGAATGCAACTATGGTTGACTTTTCTGGAGGAAGGAATATAATACCTGATAAATTTGTTATAAATGTAAATTATAGATTTGCTCCGGGAAAAACTATAGAAGAGGCAAAAAAAGATATATTAAATATTGTTAATGGGGAGGCCAAAGTAGAATTTACAGACCTTTGTCCCTCAGGAAGGGTTTGTTTGGACAATGTACTATTGCAAGAGTTTATAAGAAAGTTTAATTTACCTGTTGAAGCAAAGCAAGCATGGACAGATGTTGCAAGATTATCATTATACGGTATAGATGCTGTTAATTTTGGACCAGGTAATGCTTCACAGGCTCATCAAAAGAATGAATATGTGGAAATAAAGAATATAGTTGAAAATTTCAATATTTTTAAATCATTTTTAGAAAATTAACTTTTTTCCGAAATTTTGGGGGAAGGGAAAAATCACAGGTAATTTTATTATGTATAAGTATAAGTCTAGGTTTATTTATAGGTTTATATTCTTTATTATAAGTGCACTAACATTAACTTTTATCATTCTATTTTCTTATGAGTTTATATCGCTGCTAAAAATAAAAGAAAAAGAACTTCAGGAAAGATATGAAAATAATAAAAAATCATTAGAGCTTATAAATGAAGAGCAAAAAAAACTCATTTATTCAATAGCATTTCTTTTAGCTTCTCAAAAAGAAATTTCTAAAGAAGTTGTAAATAAGAACAAAGCTAAATTGTATCAGTTGCTAAAAGACAAGTGGGAGGTCTTAAAGAAAGAATTTAACATTTCAGAACTTCACATAGTAGACAAAAATGGGAATTCAGTAATAAACTTCACAGATTCTATAATTGGGAACATTGAAGATTTAGGTGATAAGTATTTACTTGATTTTAGATTGGATATAAAAAAGGCTCTAGAAAGTAAAGAACCTATTTCATCGATATTTGTTTGTAAATACTTTTATGGAATAAGATATGTATATCCCCTTAAATATAGAAAAAAAATTATTGGGGCATTGTCTATAGGAAAAAGTTTAGAATCATTATTACCTATATTTAAAAATCACTTAAATAAAGATGCAATTTTAATTATTAATAGAGAAAATTTAAAGAAAAAATTATTTAATAAGGTATTTACTCATATTAATCGAACTTATAATAAGGTCCATGACTTCTTTGTTGTTGGTAATATAGATCCAGTTCTATTAGGTAATTTAAGAGAAGTATTTACTAATATAAAAGAAAATGAGTACTATAAAACATTAGATTACGGAGATACAAAACTTCTTATTTCTCTTTATCCAGTAAAAGATTTTGAAGGTAAAAATTTAGGATATATTGCCATTTTAGAAGATGTAAGCCTTATATTTGATAACTTTTACAAAAGTGTATTTGCAATGCTAATTTTTTATCTTGTAATTTTAATTTCCTTAATTCTAGTAGTGTTTATAGTAGGAAAAAGTCTTGAAAAAAGAATTAAAGAAATAATACATTTAACAGAAAGCATATCTAATAAGAGATTTACTGTTCTTCAAAAATATTCAAATATGATAGATGAAAAACTCAAAAAAGAATTCGCAATATTAGATGAGATAGATATTTTAAAACTTCATATTCTAAAAATGGGAGAGGAATTAAGAGAATTTATAGAAAGCTTAAACATAAAAATAAAAAGATATGCCAAAGACAGTTTTATAGACCCATTAACAAAAGTACTAAATAGAAGAGCTCTATCTAGGTTAATAGAGAATGTTTTTGAGACATCTAAATTAAAAAAAGTTCCTATATCTGTAATTTTGATGGATATAGATCACTTTAAAAAAATAAATGATACATATGGTCATGATGTTGGAGATATTGTTTTGCAAGATTTTGCAAATACTATAAAAAATATAGTAAGCAAAAGAGACTATATTGTTAGGCTAGGTGGTGAAGAATTTTTGGTTGTCTTACCAGGTGCAGATCTAGAAAAGGCCAAAGAAATAGCAGAAAAAATCAGACACTCTGTAGAAAGTAGAGAAATAAAAATCGATGATACTACAAGTTTAAAATATACAGTTAGTATAGGTGTTGAAGAAGCGAAAGATACAGACAGGAATATATACGAAGTTATAATAAGGGCAGATAAAAAATTATATAAAGCTAAAGAAACTGGCAGAAACAAGGTTGTAGCTTAGCTATTTTCAGCTATTTCCACCGCCTTTATTAGTGCTTTAGCTTTATTTACTGTCTCTTCATATTCTTTTTCTGGAACTGAATCTGCAACTATTCCTGCTCCAGCCTGTATATGGATATTGTTTCCTTCTATAACAGCAGTTCTTATAGCTATAGCAGTATCCAAATTTCCATCAAAAGATATATATCCTACTGCTCCTGCATATACTCCCCTTTTATCAGGTTCTAACTCTTCAATAATTTGCATAGCTCTAACTTTTGGAGCCCCGCTAACAGTTCCAACTGGGAAAACAGAAATTAGCACATCTAAAGGAGTTATATCTTCTCTCATTTCTCCAGAAACATCTGAAACTATATGCATAACATGGGAATAATTTTCTACATACATAAAGTTGTCAACTTTTACACTCTGAGGTTTAGCTACTTTACCAACATCATTCCTTGCTAAATCTACAAGCATTAAATGCTCTGCTTTTTCTTTTTCATCAGATAAGAGGTTTTGTTTTAGTGCTTCATCTTCTTCTTTAGTTTTACCTCTTGGTCTTGTTCCTGCTATAGGTTTTGTAAATATTTTTCCATCTTTAACAGATACTAAAATTTCAGGAGATGACCCAATCAATTTAATATCCTGTAAATCTAAATAAAAAAGGTAAGGTGATGGGTTTATTACTCTAACAGCTCTGTAGATATCTAACGGGTCAGCTTCTAGATTTTTAGAAAATCTTTGAGATAAAACTACCTGAATAATATCTCCTTCTCTTATGTATTCTTTTGCTTTTTGAACTGCTTTTAAGAAATTTTCTTTTGTAAAATTAGATTTCCATTTTTCTAAAGAAACAGACTGTATTTTTTTTGGTTCTATTCTTTTTATCGAATAATCTTTTGATAATTTATTTTCAATATTTTCAATTTTTTCTAAGGCTTTTTTATATTCTTCTTCTGGTTTTTTACTTTCATCTAAAATAGCTGAAACGATAATTTTTATTTTGTTGTTTAAATTATCAAACGCTATAACCTCATCACTTAAAAATAAAAATACATCAGGTAACTTTAAAACATCAGGATTTTCATCAGGAACAGGCTCATAAAACTTTATTACATCGTATCCTATATATCCAACTAATCCACCCCAAAATGGAGGTAAATCCTCAAATTTTGCAGGCTTAAAGTTCTTTACAATATTTTTTATTTCATTTAAAGGTTTATCACTTTCAACTATTTCAGTTTTTCCGAGATTATACTTTATTGTGTATTTTCCTTTTGTTTTTATATAAACAGGTTTCGACGAACCAATAAAAGAATATCTTCCTTTGTTTTCTCCTTTTTCTACACTTTCAAATAAAAAGGAAAATCTATCTGAAGATTTAGTCTTTAGGAAAACTGATAAAGGAGTATCAATATCTAAAACGATTTCTTTGTATACAGGAATTACGTTATATTCTTGTGATAACTTTATGAATTCTTCTTGAGAAATATTTAGAGACATTTCATCTCCAACTTTTTTAGAAAAAATTATACAGGAATTAAAGCAAGAATTTCTATTTCTTTGCTGTCTGGCGTTATTAAAATGTAGTTTCTATTACCATTTGATACTTTTTTTATATCAATTTTTTTGAATAATATAGGGTTTCTTTCATTTAACTCTTCTAATGTGTATAACCAGTCTATATAAAAGTCATCTTTAATATGAGATAAAATTTTTGAGATGATTTTTATCCCTTCCTCTGCCTCAACCCTAAAAACTATATGAAAGTTTTCTTCATCGTAATGGTATATTTTAAGCATACATTTATTTTAGCAAAAAAATATAGAAGGGGAGCAATTCCCCTCCTAATGTAATTACTCTATTGTTACTTTCACTTCTTTTTCAGCAGTAGCCTTAGGAATTGTCAGTTTGAGGATTCCATCTTTGATTTCAGCTTTGGCTTCTTCAGCCTTAACTTCTACTGGAAGAGGAATAACTCTTTCAAATGTTCCGTAGAATCTTTCACTTCTGTAGTAGTTTTCTTCTTTTTTCTCTTCTTCTCTTTTTACTTCACCTTTAATGATTACTGCATTGTCCTTAATCTTAACTTCAATATTTTCCTTTTTAGCTCCAGGAATTTCAGCTTCAACCACTATATTGTTATCCTTTTCGTAAACATCAACTCTTGGAGCCCATACTTGAACTTCTGCAGGAACTTGTTTCATTACAGGCATTACTTCTCCAATTAGTTTATTTAACTCGTTCTCAATTCTTGCAATTTCTCTAAATGGATTCCAAACATTTCCTCCAAAAGTTGGTAAATTTCTTCTTTCCATTTTGACTAACCTCCCTCTTTTAAATTTCTAGATATATTATAATACTATACTAAAATTTTGTCAAGTATTTTTATAAAATTTTTATGGAAAAATTATGCTTATTATCACTGAAAAGTATTCACTCAATGCTATAATATCTACTAAAATTAAATAATGTTAGAGGTAAATAAATGACAAAAGAAGAAAAGGCACATCTAGAAGACTTTGTTGCAAGAGTTTTTACATTTGCATTTGAGCTAGGAACAGCTTTAGATGAACTTCATAGGGAATTAAGACAAATGAGATTTGAAACTGAAGATAAAGATTTGCAAGCTGCATTGATAAATTTAGAGCATGCATTTTTTATGACAGCACAATCTATAAATATATTAAAAGAGCAGGCTAGAAATGCAGTTATCCCAACAAGAAAAGCACCAAGAAAACCAACAAAATAGGATACCTACTGTATTTTTAAATGCTTTTGAGCTTATAGAAGAAGATAAAATTGAAAAGTTAAAAGATGTAGAGACTCCTTTAATTTTAGTTGAAGGTATAGAAAATTTTAAAGAAAATACATTTTGGTTAAAAATAAGAGACATTTGGGTACTTATAGGGAAAATACCTCCTTTAAAACCTGAAGAAGGGGATATTGTATTTTTTAAAGAAAAAGGAAAATGGGGATTATTTAAATTCCTAAAAATAGAAGATGATAAAGTACATCTTAGAGATGCTAAAGATGAAAGAACTACAAAAGTAGATAAAGAAATTGTTGATTCTTTAGAATTTTATGGAAAGGTTTTAAGGGTTCAGGAGAAGGTTTAATGAAAAAATTTATTCAGTTGTTTTTATATTCTTTATTAATTTTTATTATTGCCTGTCAAAAAACTGAAGAGAAAAAAGTCTCTAAAATTCCTAAAGATGCAATTGTTATAGACTATGAAGGAAACAAAATTCCTTTGCCAGAGGATAAAATAATCATATTAAACTTTATGGCATATAGTTGTTCCTCCTGTATGGAAGAAATTCCTATATTGAAAAAAGTGTTAAGTGAAGATAAATATAAGGATAAGTTTTATCTAATAGGATTGGCTATAGATTCTAAAAAAAACGATTTCTCAGATAAAGAATTTCCTATTTATTCAAATAACAGGTTAAATCAAGTTAGATTTCCTGTCCCAGGAACTCCAACTACTTATATAATTACACCAAAAGGGAAAAAACTTGTAATTATATATGGAGCTGTAACTGAGGAAAATCTAAGAAAATTTTTAGATGAAGCTCTTACTAAATATAATAAATTAAAGGGGCATTAACAGCCCCTAAAGGTTTTATTTTCCTCCAAATTCCTTTTGGATTTCTTTTTCTAATTCTTCATATGCTTTTTTTGCCTGAAATTGTTGCCATAATGCTTTCTCGTTCCTTAGACTGGTTAGAGTTTGCTCTTTTACAACCTTTTTAATCATTTCAGGATCAACAACAACTAAAACATATAATGTTCCACTTGGGGAAATCCACATATCCTTTTGTCTTGAACCTTGTAATACCTGAGAAGTCACCTGTTTTGATACCTGTACAGATACTTTATCTACAGTTTCCTCATTTCCTATTCCAGTTACTTGTGTGAAATTCTTAACCATATTTTTTACTTTTACACTAATTTGTCTTGCAAGCTCATCCCTGGCATTTGCTAATGCCTCGGTTCTTGCAAATTGAAGACCAGCTTTACCAATTTTCGCTGACCCTACAGCAGCCAATCCTCCTTCTACTTCAGGATTTAATACCCAGGAAGGAGCATCTTTTAATTCATTAGCCCATTGGGAATTTTGAATTTTATTGACTGGTTCTTGTTTTGGCTCTTCCTTCTTACCACAAGAAGTAATGGAAGATACTGCTATTAAACCTGATATTGTTAACATTAATACTCTTCTCATCGTTTATACCCCCTTTTATTTCAAGTTAATAACTATCTTTGTAGGAGAAAACTCTTCTATATCAAAATTATATAATCCTTCTAACGCATTTGCTAAATAAATAGGATTCTCCAAATATTCAACTTTGAATTTACCTTTTCCAACAATCTCTACAGATTTTACCCATGCCAATTTTTGTAATTTATCTCTTATCTCAAAATTTTTAGAGATAGAATCTATCCCTTTTACTATTAAAGTAATGTTATTTTGCTTATACAACAAGTATTTATCAATCTTTTGTAAAATATCATCGGTTAATTTTTCTGATAATTTAGCTAAAGCTTTTTGCTTAGCAACATCTGGATTAATACCCATTCCTTTAGCTAATACATTACCAGATGCTAATATTTTTAGTCTACCTTTATCTTTCACTATTAAATAGTAATCTACATACGCGTTGAATACATTAAAAGTATTTGTTATTCCATATCCTATATCCTGTCCCATTTGGGATACAGGTTTAAAATAAACTTTGCCTATTATAAGTGCTCCAGCTAAATTTCTCGTTAGTAGAAATTTTAGACGATTTAAACTTTCATGCTGAACACTTCTCTCTATTTCTCTAAGAGTTTTTAAATCTAAACTAGAGGATAAATCATTTACCTGAAAACCTTGCTCAATTAACTCATTAATAAATCGTGAAGATATTGGATTCATATCATCAACTTTAAGCCTTCCGTTATCATCTATTATGAATACTACATTAATACTTGTTTTTTTAGTGAGTAAAGATAAAGCATCTTCCGCTTTTTTTGGATAAACACAGGTTTCTATTTTTACTCTTACAAAATCTCCAAAATTTTCTTCAGATAAAACTTTTACATCTTTTACGAATCCACCAATGTTTTTGACGATAACTTCGTCTAAAAGTTTGAAATTTTCCACAACATCTTTAACCTGTATATCTTCTCCTAATGCTTTTGTAATAGCATCCCATTTTGCTCTAGCTATTGCTTCTGTTTTTGCTGATGAATAATTATCTTTGATAGAGGCCTCTCCTATACCAATAGAAGGTATACATTCCTGAGATGCTATTGCTGTATAAAAGCTAAAAATGAAAAAAAGAAAGGAGAAAAAATTTCTCCTAATCATAGCTAATCTCCTTTTTATTAATTAAGATTAAAAACTAAGCCCTAAAACTTTTTTCTTAAGAGGAGCTCTTTCAACAATCTGACCTAATCTTAATCTCATAATTTGTTTTTCATCTCCATTAGTTACTGTCCAAGTTTGAGTTGCACTAACCTGATCACTAGCTTCTAATGTTACAGGAAGTTTCATTAAATTACAGCTAACTTTGTTTGTTAATGGGTCAACTACTTCTTCAAATGCATATACAAAAAATTCATCTCCAGGTTTTACACCGTTTTTGGATCCCATATTAATAAGGGCATATCTTTCTTTCTTGTCTGGAGATGTTCTAAGTTGAACTATATAGCCCTTTATAGAGAAATATTTAGATAAATCTGTTTTAGTATCATCTAAAGCATCCATAGCCGCTTTTTTAATTCCACCAATTATTGTGTCATATGTTAAAGTAGGTGTTTTACCTAAAACCTCTCTTCCCGAAACAGTTTTTGCTAAAACAACTTCTCCTGTTTTTACATCAATTACCTTGATAGTTAAATCTGTAATAACATTCCAACCTTCTTGAGTTTCAACTCCAGCTGCTAAAAGTGTACCTGCTAATCCTAAATGCTGTTGTAATCCTTCCTTTAGCTTACCTGCTTCAATCCACTTAAGAGTTACATTATCTACAGAACCTGTAATGATGTATCTTACACCAGCTAATTTTCCAACTTCCACAAGAGTTTTTTCATCTGTTAAACCAGATTGCTGAAACTTTTGTTCATTTAGAACTTTTTGTAATTCTTGTCTTGTAAATACTTTAGCTCCACCCATATTAGCTATATATGCAGATACAGCACTGGCAATACTTTTTCCAAGTTTTGCATTTACTTCTCTAGATACTGCTTCCATGTTTACATTAGTTTTACTTTTATGTGCTCCAGCATACGCTACTCCTACTCCTGTTGGTGTAGCACCAATACCTAAGGCTGCTGCAGAACTACCCTGGTGTGTTCTTGCACCTTGAGCTTGAACTACTTTAGCAGCATCAAAAGTAGTATTGTTTGTAAAATCAACAACAGCTACCTTTGGAATTACTTTTAAGCTTTCATAATAAGCTTTACAGGCTTCTGGAACTTCAACAGTTTTCTTATCCTCAGGAGTAATTGGATAAGAAGATGGATCAATTTTTTTAGGACCACAAGAGTAAATTAATAAAGAAGTTGTGGATAAAGCTACTAGGGCAGATGTAAGATGTTTTTTCATGACTTCCCCCCATAAAGAAATTCTTATGCTTTCCCTTTAATGATAAAATAAACATCGAAATAATGCAACTTGAGAGTAGTGTAAATGCTTGAAACTTTTAAAGAATTTGCAAAGAACATTGTCTTAGATTATGGATATTTAGGTATTTTTATTATTTCTTTTACAGAAAGTATTATTCAGCCCGTTCCACCAGACCCTTTTATAACTGGTGCAACTGCTTTTGGATTAAATCCATTAACTTCTGCTTTCATTGCAGCTGTTGCAAGCGTTTTAGGAGGTAGTGTTGGATACTTTTTAGGTAAATTTCTAGGTGAACCTGTGGCAAAAAAATTTATCAAAGAAAAGTATTATCAAAAGGGAGAAGAACTTTTTGATAAATATGGTATTTATGCAGTTTTAGCTGGAGCTTTAACACCAATTCCTTACAAAGTTATATGCTGGATGGCAGGGATTTTTGAGATGAATTTTATTAAATTTTTAATAGCTTCTTTTATTGGAAGATTTCCAAGATTTTTTGCAGTAGCATTGTTTGGACAATTTTTAGGTAACTTATGAAGGAAAAAAGGGTAAACTGTTTTAAATGTAAGTATTTTTATATTACCTGGGATAAAAGATTCCCTTACGGATGTAAAGCATTTGGATTTAAAAGCAAATTACTTCCTTCTTTAGAGGTATATAAAGCTTCTGGAAAAAAGTGTTTACATTTTGAAAAAAAGGATTAAATTTATACATTTATAAAACAAATAATAAAATTTAGGATTTAAATTTGACTACAAAAGAAATATTAAGAGGGTTTCTAACACTTTTAAAAGAAGATAAGAAACTATTTTTATATATAATCTATTACTCAATTATTGAAGGGGTTTTAATATTATCTTTTCCCCTTGCAATAGATTTAACTGTAAATAGTATAATTGCCCACGCCAGTTATTCTGTTGTGATTATTGGTTTAATTATAATGGTTTTATTCATATTTGTAGCTCTTGCTAGGGTAGCACAGCAATACATAGTAGAAAAGTTCCAACAGAAAATATTTGTAGAAAAAGCAATAGAAATTTTTGAAAATGCCCATTCAATTGCATTAAAAGGACTTCATTTTAAAGAGCCTGTTAGAAAAGTAATGAATTACTTTTTCGATATTACCACACTACAAAAATTTTTCCCTACAATAATGCTAGAAGGAACAGCCCTTGTTGTTAATATAGTTGTTGGATTTTTACTTTTACTTGCATTTAATCCTATTCTTTTTGAACTTGCGTTTATAACGATTGTTATTTATGCAGTTGCTATTGTCTTACTTGGATTTAACGGGGTTAAGTATGCAAAGTTAAGGTCTGATTTAAAACACGAGACGATATATTTTCTACAAAACACACCTTTCTCCAAAAATGAAAAAGAAAAAGATTCAAAAGAAATAGATGAAGTTCTATCTAAATATGTGGATGCTAGAAAATCATTATTTCAAGTTATGATTAGACAAAAAACATTAAGCTTTTTTATGCAAGGTTTAATTTATACATTATTCTTTATAGTTGGCGGATTTTTAGTTATAAATGGCAAAATTCCTGTTGGAGAATTTATCGCAGCAGAAATTATTATAGTTTTTATGAATAAAGCAATTACAAGTTTTGTTAAACAAATAGATTACTTCTATGAAATTGTAGAAGGAGTTTACAAAATACATAAACTTGATACATCTATAGGTATACATAAAGATGAGCCAATATAAATCATTAGAGAAAATCAAAATTAGCAAAATAATAAGAAAAATATCTTTGATAACATTTTTACTTATCGTTTTACTAATAGCTATTTTATTTTTACCGTGGCAACAAAATATAAAAGGTTATGGAGAACTTATTGCATATAATCCTGAAGAAAGACCATACAAAGTATATGCACCTATTAGTGGTTTTATAGACAAAATTTTGGTAAAAGAAGATGTTTTGGTTAAAAAAGGAACACCTTTAGTAATTATGAGAGATTTAGATGAAAACTTTTTTAAAAATCTTGAAAAAATAAGAAAAAATACAGAAAACCAGCTGCAAAATTTAAAAAATAATTTATTAATTCTTGAAAACAAACAAAAAAACTTAAAAGAAAGCTTAGAAATAGGATTAAAAGCTTATGATAACAAAATCAAAAAGATAGAAAATAAGATAAAGTCTTTAGAAAACAAAAGTGTATCTCTAAAGAAAAATCTTGAAATAACAAAAATTAACTATGAAAGGATAAAAAGGCTTTACAAAGAAGGAATAGAAGCAAAAAGGAAATTTGAATTAGAAGAAAATAAATTTATAAAAGCAAAGGTAGATTATGAAAATAATCTTTTAGAAATAAAAATTCAAAAAAGAGAGTTAGAAATAACAAAACAAGAAAGAGAAAAATTTATAAGAGAAGCTCAAAACAAAATTTTAGAAACACAAAAGCAATTACAGGATACAAAAGCAAAAATCCAAAAACTACAAAAAGAATTAACAAAAATCAATATTAAAATCTCAAGATACAAAACAGCAACTATATATGCAAAAGAAGATGGATATATTGTAAGAATTTTAAAAAATGATAAAAACCAATACATAAAAAAAGGTGAGCCAATATTTGTTTTTTCTCCCTCTTATAAATCTAGAGCTGTTCTAGTAAAGTTTAGGGCTGTTGATATGCCCCTTGTAAAAAAAGGACTTCCAGTTAGAATTCAGTTTGAAGGTTGGCCAGCATTACAAATACCAGGTTGGCCTCAAATAAATGTTGGAACATTTAGCGGACATATAGAAAAAGTAGACCCAATGCCTCAAAAAGATGGAGGAATATATGCGTTTGTAGTAGAAGACTATAAAGATGAGTGGCCAGATAAAAAGCACTTAAAAATAGGAACAAAAGCGACAGTTTGGGTTAGACTTTCAACTGTTCCAATATGGTACGAGATATGGAGACAGGTTAATGCATTTCCACCTATAATGGTTAATCCTGAAAAAGAGGACAAAAAGTGAAAGTTTTAATCTTTATTAGTGTTTTTGCTTTATTTAGTTTATCTATTGCAAAAGAAATATTAACAGAAGATAAATTAAAAGATTTTTTGACCGAAGATAATCCAAATATATATTCAATTCTTGGTAAGAAATATATTTATAAGGGAAAAATTAAGTATTTCGAAGGAAACTTTGACACAAAATTAAAAGCTTCTTATGAAGATAAAGACTATCCTTTGAGTAAAGGGAAATATTATGACTTTTTTCTAGAAAAACCAATTTTTTATGGATTTGATGTAAAAGCAGGATATAGATATGCAAAAGGAGTTCAAGAGTATAACAATATTAAAACCTCAAATAAAGGAGAAGCACTCTTAGGTTTAAGTTTACCAGTAATTAATTTACTATCTCAAACAGATTTTAGAAGACTTAATTTCTTTAAAGCAACAAATCTTTATAAAAATGTAGATTTTGAAACAAAAGATAAATTAAGGAAATTTTATTTTAAAGTATTAAAGACTTATTATAAAACTGTTTTTTATAAAAAAATATTAGGTTTAGAAGAACAACTTTTAGAAAAAGCAGAAAAAAGATACAAATTTGTTCAAAGAAAAATTGAAGAAGGGTTATTACCTCAAATATATTTAGTAGAAGCTAATCAGCATATAATTAATAGAAAACAAAGGATTTTAAAAGCTAAAAATAAATATGAAAATAGCTTGAATGAGCTTATAACACTTTTAAATATAAGTAAAACAGAATTTGAAAGGAAGTATAAATTACCAGAAAAGCTAAAATTACCAGATTTGGATTTATCTTTTGATGAAGCTGTAAAAATAGCAAAAGAAAATAGACCAGATTTATCTACATATAAGTATCAAATAAAAATATTAAATATGGAAGAAAAATATTACAAACTACTAAATTATCCAAATATCAATATGGATATATATATGACAAAAGATTTTAAATATGATTATGGATTTAAATTTGTTTTAAATGCTGATTACTATGTAGAAAGACGAAAATATTTAGGGAAGATGGTGGAAATAAGAAAAGGAAAAGCTTTAGTCAAAAGTGAATATAAATCAAAACTTTTAGAAATTAAAGTAAATATAAAAAATTTGTTTAACACTTTACACACTTTAAAACAAAATATTCAAAATGCAAAAAATGAAGTAAGTTTAGTCCAACAACTTGAAGATGCAGAAAGGAAAAAATTCAGATTAGGTAGAAGTGATTTATTTTATTTAAATCAAAGGGAAATTTATACTTTAAAAACTTTAAAGAAATATTTTTATTATAAGCTAGATTATATAGTTAACTATAAAAAACTACTTATAGAGCTTGGTATCTTTTAACCTATTAAATCTCTTAAATGTCTTTTTGTAGC
>WFXI01000021.1 GCA_015490675.1 Hydrogenothermaceae bacterium | reverse complement strand
TGAACCATTTTTGAGTATGTAACTTTTGAAAGTTTAATCACTTTTGGAACATCTGCAGGATTACTTTTTACAAGAATAATATCTGCACTTTCTATAGCAACATCAGTTCCAGCTCCAATTGCTATACCAACATCTGCAGTAACAAGAGCAGGAGCGTCATTTATTCCATCACCAACCATAGCTACTTTATATCCTTTTTCTTGCAATAATTTTACTTTTTCTGCCTTTTGATGAGGAAGAACCTGCGCAAAATAGTCATCTATTCCAAGTTTTTCTGAAACAGATTTTGCAACTTGCTCTGAATCTCCAGTAAGCATATATACTTTTATTCCCATTTCTTTTAATTTTTTAACGGCTTCGTAGCTCTCAGGTTTTATTTTATCTGCAAGGGCAAAAGCTCCTGCAAGTTTACCATCTATAACAACAAAAACCACAGTATTTCCTTCTTCCTGAAGTTTTTTAATTTTTTCATCATCTATTTGTATATTTAGTTCTTTTAATAGATTAGGACTTCCAACATAAATCTCTTTACCATCTATAACTGCATAAGCACCTTTTCCTGGAATTGTTTTATATTTTTTAGCATCAACTGGATGCACTCCTTTTTCTTTCGCAAATTTAACTATTGCTTTTGCTATGATATG
Source organism: Hydrogenothermaceae bacterium (assembly GCA_015490675.1). Lineage (GTDB taxonomy): Bacteria > Aquificota > Aquificia > Aquificales > Hydrogenothermaceae > Hydrogenothermus. The sequence continues at coordinate 1,923 of WFXI01000021.1, read as the reverse complement.
TTCAGAGTTTTTTTCAATAGAATATGTAAGTTTTAAAATCTCATTTTCATCTATATAAGAAACAAAATCTACAACTCCAAAATTTCCTTCTGTTAATGTTCCTGTTTTATCAAAAATTACTGCTGTTAAATCTTTAGCTTGCTCGAAAGCTCTTCTGTCTCTAATTAATATTCCATTTTTTGCAGTTATAGTTGTAGAAAGTGCAACCACAAGGGGAATTGCAAGACCAAGCGCATGAGGACAGGCTATAACTAAAACCGTAACAGCTCTTTCAAGGGCAAAGTCAGGCATGTCATTAAAAAACCAGTATATATATGTGATTGTACCTGTAATAACGGCAGCATAGAACAACAATGCTGCAGCTTTATTTGCTAAATCTTGTGTTTTAGATTTACTTTCCTGTGCCTGTTTTACAAGTTTTATAACCTGTGAGAGATAGGTTTCTTCTCCAGTTCTTTCTATTTTTACCTTTAAAATCCCATCTCCATTTATAGCCCCGCCTATAACTTTATCACCTTTCTTTTTATGGGCAGGTTTTGATTCTCCTGTTAATAGAGCTTCATTAACAAAACTCTCACCTTCAATTACAACCCCATCTGAAGGGATTTTTTCTCCCGGCTTTACAAGGACTATATTTCCTTTTTTTAGCTGTGAAACTGGAACATCAACAACATCTCCATCTTTTACTAAATGTGCTGTTGTAGGCATTATTTTTACAAGTTCTTCTAACGCTCTTGATGCTCCTAAAACACTTTTTGCCTCTATCCAATGTCCAAGAAGCATTACATCAATAAGTGTAGCAAGTTCCCAAAAGAAATCTTTCCCAAATCCTGTAAAAACTGTAAATGCAGAATAGAAGAACGCAACAGAGATAGCAGTTCCTATAAGGGTCATCATTCCTGGTTGTTTATTTTTTAACTCGTCAACAAGCCCTTTTAGAAAAGGATAACCTCCGTAAAAATAAATTATCGAGGAGATTATCAGTATTATCCATTTCTGGAAAGGCACAGTGATTTGAAATCCAAACCACTGCTGTATCATTTCAGATAAAAGAAGTACTGGGATAGTAAGAATTGTAGAAATAAAAAATCTTCTTTTAAAATCTTCTATATGATGAGCATGCCCTAAGTGCCCAGTATGACCAGAATGTCCTTGGTGTTTTAAGTGTGTCGAAAGCTGAAAATGTTTTTCATGCTCCATCTGGTTATGCTTCATTTCATGGTTATGATTTTCGTGTTCCATTTTTCTATCTTCTTATTTCATTAAATATTTTATAAACGCTGCAGTTCCAGTAATTAGAAAAATAGTTACTAAAATCCACCAAAACCACATATATCCATGTGTCATTCCATCCATAATGTTTTTTCTCCTTAATTAAATTTCCTACTAAATTTAATAGTAATTTTAAAAGTAAGTAATGCTTTGCAACTTGTCAACTACTTTTTGTAGTAAATGCAAATCATATTTTATTCAGCACAACAAGACAACTTAGAAATATCTTTTATAAATGTTTGTGCACATAGTTTTATCGATTCGGACAGGGTAGGATAAACATCTATTGTTTTTATAACATCATCTACTGTCAGCCCGTACTTAACAAGTAAAACAGCCTTATGGATTATGTCAGAAGCATCAAGACTACACATATGGACACCTAATATTTTTCCTGTCTGTTTTTCTACTATCATCTTTACGATACCATCAGTTTTCTTCATAGCCTGAGCCCTTGGAACTTTATCAAATGTTAAGACTCTAAAATCTATATCTATTCTTTTTTCTCTCGCCTGTGCTTCTGTCAGTCCGACTCCTGCAATTTCAGGCTGTGTAAATATTGCGTGGGGAACTGCAGAGTAATCCATTTTTCTTTTATTTCCAAGGAGTGCATTTTCTCCTGCAATACCACCTTCAGCTGCTGCAACAGTA
>WFXI01000020.1 GCA_015490675.1 Hydrogenothermaceae bacterium | reverse complement strand
GTTTTTGTTCTACTAAGTATTTATCTAATCTCTGTTTCAATTTATTTTTCTATTTCTTCTTTTACATCTTCAAAAGTTTTATAATTTTCATCTTTTAAAATATCTGATAAGAATGCATCTATATCAGATTTTTCTAAAATCACTCCTGTTAATAATCTACCAGTGTATTTATTATTTTTTATTTCCCAAAACATATAAAACTCAGGATACATATTTTTTAGTTTTCTGTAAGCAACACCATATTTACTATCTTTTAAAGGATTTTGCTCTAAGAAAAAATGATTATCATTAATTGTAATTTTGTGTAGCAGTGCCCCTTTTTTTGTTTTTACAAGCTCAAATTTTATATCCCACTCTTTAATAGTTTCCATTTTTACCCTCCATTTTACTTTTTATAAACTTTCCTTTTAAAAATATCTTTTGGAGAAGCAACCCTGTCTATAAATAATTTTCCATCTAAGTGGTCTAGCTCGTGTTGAATAACAACTGCTTCAAAACCTTCTGTATCAAACTCTATTGTATTTCCATTTACATCTTCAGCCTCTATTTTTATCCAGAAATGTCTTTTTACATTCCCTGTATAATCTGGAACACTTAAACAGCCTTCCCTAATTATAATTTCTCCATCGTGAGCAATAATTCTAGGATTAGACAAAATTAAAAGTCCGTGGTTTTTCTTGTTTTTCTTGTGTTTATAGTTTGAACAGTCAACAATGATTGTTCTTATGTGTTTATTAACCTGTGGAGCTGCAATTCCAACTCCAGCAGGGGAATTATACATTGTATAAACAAGGTTATCTACAAACTCTTTAAAATCTTTTCCAAAATCCTCAACAGGCTTTGAAATTTTTTTTAGTCTTTCATCTGGATAGGTGAGTATCTCTAATTTTTTCATTTTAAAGCTCTATTACCTCAATTTCTTCACAAGATGCATCTATATTCATCTCTTCTTTTAGAGTATTAATTTCTTCCCTTAGTTTTTCAAAAGAAACATTTTCAGGAATTTCTACCTCTGTAATTAAAACATATAAGTCTCCAGACTTTTCAGTTGTCATATCTATAATATTTATTCCTTTATCTGCAAGAATTTTTGCCACATTATAAACAATACCTGGTTTGTCTGCACCGTAAACAACAATTCTATAGACTTTATCTTTAGATGGTTTTTTATGTGTGTATTTTATTTCTTTTACATATATGTTTAGACCTAAGTTTTCAATAACTGGCTTAAATAAACTTTCAACATCCTTACTTGATATATCTTTATCTGTGTAAACAACAAGCATTATCGTAAATTCTCCACCTAAACGGGACATTGTAGAATCTTCAAGATTAAAACCATTTTCATATAAAATCTTACTTACAGATGCAACTATTCCTGGTTTATCTTCACCAAAAGCACTTATTAAAAAATGTTTTCCCATTTTAAAACTCTTCCTCTTCTACTTCTGTTAAATAAGCTTTGTAATCCTCTGCAGTCATAAGGTCTTCTATTTCTGTTGGGTCAGAAAGTTTCATTTCATAAACCCAACCATCTCCGTATGGGTCTGTATTTATTAAATTTGGTTCTTCTTTTAGGTCTTCATTTACTTCAAGTATTTCCCCTGTTAAAGGTGAAATCATATCAACTGCAGCCTTTACAGACTCAACAGATGCTACCTTTTCTCCAGCTTCGATAGTTTCACCTTTTTTTGGAAGTTCTACATAAACAACATCACCAAGTTGATGTTGCCCATAATCAGTTATACCAACAACTGCATCATTTCCATCAACTTTTACCCATAGATGGTCTTTTGTATAGTAAAGGTCGTCAATCACCCTGAAATCTTCAATAGCCATAAATTGCCCTCCATTTGTTTTTAATTGATTATAATATTAGGAATTAATTTTGAAAAGTCAAAGGTAAAATGACAACTATAAGAGAAAATTACGAAAAAATTTTAGAAATTGCTTCAAAATCTGCAGAAAAATCTGGTAGAAAGTTAGATGAAATAATAATACTAGGTGCATCTAAAACCCAACCTGTAGAAAAATTAATGGAGGCTTACAAAGCAGGACTTAGATATTTTGGAGAAAATAGAGTTCAGGAAGGAATAGAAAAGATAGAAAAACTAAAAGACTTTTCTGACATAAACTGGCATTTAATAGGAGGTCTTCAAACAAACAAAGCAAAATATGCAGTTAAGTATTTTGAGTTAATTCATTCTCTAGATAGAGAATCTCTAGCAGACGAGCTTGATAAAAGAGCAAAGAAAATAAATAAAATCCAGGAAGTTTTAATAGAAGTAAACATTGGTGAAGAAGATACAAAATATGGAGTTCATCCTGATAAACTAGAAAAACTTTTTGAATATACCTTAGAAAAAGAAAATTTAAAAATACTTGGTCTTATGTGTATTCCCCCATATTCAGAAAACAAAGAAGATTCAAGACAATACTTTGCAAAGCTAAGAGAATTAAAGGAAAAATTAGAAAGTAAATTTAAGACAAATCTTCCTCACCTCTCAATGGGAATGTCTAATGATTTTGATATTGCAATTGAGGAAGGAGCAACTATAGTTAGAATAGGTACACTTTTATTTGGTGAAAGAAATTATTAATGGTTTAAATTATGAGACTTTTAATCTTGTTACTTTTTATTTTTCAAACTGTAGTTAATGCTTCTGTTTTGGTAGGTAAATGGCAAGAACCTGTATCTCCTGTAATGGTAGATTATGTTAAAAGACTTATAGAAAAGGCTGAAAGAGAGAACTTTGATGCAATTATACTAACATTAGATACTCCTGGTGGTCTTGCAAAATCTATGAGAGAAGTAGTTAAACTTATTAACAATACAAAGAAACCTTTCATTGTTTTTGTCTATCCACAAGGGGCACAGGCAGCTTCTGCAGGAGCAATTATAACTGTTTCTGCTGACTTAGCAGTTATGGCACCTTTAACAAATATAGGTTCTGCTTCTCCTGTTTCTATGCAAGGAAAAGATATAGATAAAACTATGAAAAAAAAGGTTATAAACGATATGCTAGCTCTTGTAAGAGCTATAGCTAAAGAAAAAGGTAGAAATTCTAAAGCTATAGAAAAAATGATTACAGAGGCTAAAAACTACTCTGCAAAAGAAGCATTGAAGTTAAAAATTATAGATTTTATAGCTAATGATATTGGCGAAGTAATTGAAAAATCAAAAAACAAGGAAATAAAAAAACTTGGACAAACTATAAAAGTTAAAATATCCAGTGAAAATGTTGTTTTCTTAGAAAAATCTTTCATTGAAAAATTACTTATTGTTCTTACAAATCCCACAATAGCTTATTTTTTACTTATGATTGGATTTTATGGAATATTCTTTGAACTTTACAATCCAGGAAGCATAATCCCTGGAACCATTGGTGCCATTTCTTTTGTATTGGCTCTTTATTCTTTAAATATGATAGATGTTAATTGGCTAGGAGTCATACTAATTGGACTTGGAGTTTTATTCTTTGCATTAGAACTTATAACTCCCACTTTTGGTGGATTGACATTAGCAGGAATACTATCTATTGCACTTGGCTCTGCAATTTTATTTAATCCAAACTCACCATATGGTGATATATCTATTTATATAATTGCTCCTGTCGTTTTATTTAGTGCGTTATTTTTCCTTGCTGTATCTTACCTTGGTTTAAAAGCTCAAAAAAGAAAAAGTATTACAGGAATGGAAAGTTTAATAGGTAAAAAAGCAAAAGCTCTAACTGAGATTAATCTAGAAGGAAAAGTTATGATAGATGGTGAAATCTGGAATGCTTATAGTGATGAACCAATAGAAAAAAATGAAGAAGTTGTTATTGAAAAAGTTGAAGGGTTAAGATTAAAAGTTAAAAAAGTTAAATAAGCTCTTTTAATTGATTAACAAATTCTAATGTAATTGGAAATTTCTCTCCTTCTTCTGTAATCCAAAAAGGTGAAATTTTATATTTTTCAAGGTATTTAAAATCTCTTAGGTTCTCTTTGTAAAATTCATCAAATAAAAATTTATCTGCAACTTTTAAACAACAAGCAAGTAATAAAAGCCTTGCATCGTCTGATTTAGACAGTTGAAACCTCTTTATCGCCTCTGTGTAGTGTTTTTCTGCAGTATGAAGGCATCCTCTTAAAAACCATTTTTCATCTATAGTTATATCAGAGTTTTCTAAAGCCTGTTTAAAAAATGAACTTCCTATTTTTTCTCCTTCTCTTGAATAAAACTCTATTCTACTTCTTCTAAGCTTTTTTGTGTCCATTTACCTTCCTGTTTAAGTTTTGTAAAAATTTTAACTGGTATTCTGTTTGGGGTAAAAAGCCTTTTCTAACAACTTCATCTAACGCATTTACATAATCCATTCCAGAATATATTAAATATCCTGCCAGAAATGTTCCACTTCTAGCTTTTCCGTATTTACAATGAACTACTACTTTTTTGCCATTTTCTTTTAATTGGTCTATGTAATCATAAATAGCTAAAAACTCTTCTTCAGGTATTGGGTCATACATATTAAAAGGAATTCTTATAACCTCAAAACCAGATTCTTTTTCTTTTTCTGCTATAAAATCTCCATATGTTCCTTCAAGTAAGTTAATTACAGTGTTTATATTTTCCCCTTTCCAAAACTCAAGTTCCTCTGGCTCTGGGGCTCTACTTCCTCCAAGAAAATCTGTAATCCATCTAATCATTTTGATTAACCACCAAAAGTCTTTATAGCTCTTTCTAGTCTTTGTAAAACTCTATCCTTTCCAATCACTTCAACAAGCAAAGAAATATCAACTCCTGATGTTTTACCTGTTAATGCTACTCTTATTGGCATAAACAATGCTTTCCCTTTTACTTTTAGCTCTTTTTGAATTTCTTTTGTTATTGCTTTAAAGTCTGACTGTGTAATTTCATTTAAGGACGAAACTTTTTCATAAAATGTTTTTATTACATTTAAAGATTCTTCATTTTGAAGAATTTCTTTTGCATCTTCTTCATATTCAAATTCATCAACAAAAAATGGAAATGCCCTTTCTTGAACATCATTTAAAGTTTCTAGACTATCCCTAATAACATTTAAGACTTTTTTGTAATATTCAAAATCTGCTTCATATCCAAATTTTTCAAAAAATGGTATAGCTCTATTAGTTAAATCGTCTAAATCTAATATTTCTCTAATATAAACACCGTTTAACCATTTTAATTTTGCCCTATCAAAAACAGCAGGAGCATTGTGAACATCTTCTATGTCAAATTCTTCTATTATTTCTTCTTTACTAACTACTTCTGTATCTTTTTTAGGATGCCATCCAAGAAGTGCCAATCCATTAAACATGGCTTCAGAAACATATCCATCTTCTCTAAATGCTCTAACTGATACTGCCCCGTGTCTTTTAGATAGTTTAGACTTATCTTCGCCTAAAATAATTGGAAGGTGGGCAAATTTAGGTTCTTTAAATCCTAAAGCTCTATAAATAAGAATTTGCTTTGGTGTGTTAGATAGATGGTCTTCACCTCTAATTACATGGGTGATTTCCATTAATGCATCATCAACAACAACAACAAAATTATAAACAGGTGAGCCGTCAGAGCGAACTATAACAAAATCTCCAAATTCATTAACATTTATCTCAACTACTCCTTTAATTAAGTCTTCAAAAACTATAGTTTCCCCATCTGGAACTCTAAATCTCCAGGTATAAGGTTTTCCTTCTTCTTCTATTTTTTTTATTTCTTCAGGTGTTAAGTTTCTACATTTTCCAGAGTATCTAGGAGGTCTTCCTTCTGCTAAAGCTTTTTTTCTTTCTTCTTCTAATTCTTCTGGTGTGCAGAAACATTTGTATATATGTCCTGACTGTTTGAGTTTTTCTATATACTCTTTATAAATCTCATTTCTTTCCGATTGTCTGTATGGACCATAATCTCCACCAACATCTGGACCTTCATCCCACTGTATACCAAGCCATTTTAAGTCATCTATTAACATTTCTTCATATTCTTTTTTTGACCTTTCTTTATCTGTATCCTCAACTCTTAAAATTAACTTTCCATTAGTATGCTTTGCGTATATATAGTTAAATAAAGCTGTTCTTGCATTTCCTAAATGTAAGTACCCTGTTGGACTTGGTGCAAATCTAACTCTTACCAAAATAAACCTCCAAATTTATCTATAATGTTAAAAAATTGTGTAATTAAATAGAAAATTTTTCAAGTGTTTGACTTTAAAATCTAAAGTGTATAAATTTACTTATTGTAAATTTTGTATGTGAGGCTAAAATTGAAGCATTTAACTCAAGAGCAAATTGAAGAAATTAAAAAAATTTTATTAGATTGGAAAAAGCAAATATTAGAAGATGCAAAGGAAAATATAGGCGAGCCTTTATCTTATGAAGGTGGTGATGAAATAGATAGGGCAGATACTGAAGCAGGTAGATTTTTAACTCTTCGTATGCTTGATAAAGAAAGGAAGCTTCTTAAGAAAATTGAATACTCTCTGGCTAAAATTGAAGCAGGAACTTATGGAATTTGTGAAATGTGTGATGCAGAAATACCATTTGAAAGACTAAAAGCAAGACCTGTTGCAAATCTTTGTATAAAATGTAAAGAAATTCAAGAAGAAAATGAATAAGTGAGGTAAAATGAAAACAATAACAGATTTTATAAAAGCAAAAGAAAACAAACAAAAAATCACAATGATTTCTTTATATGAATACTGGTCTGCAAAGATTTGCGAAGAAGCAGGGATAGACTGTATTTTAGTTGGTGATTCAGCAGGGATGGTTGTAGCTGGGTATGATTCAACCTTGCCTGTTAGTCTAGATGAAATGATATATCACGCAAAAGCTGTTAGGAGAGGTGCTCCTAATACATTTATAGTAGTTGATATGCCATTTTTAACTTATCAAGTAAATGCAGAGGAAGCTCTAAAAAATGCTGGAAGAATTATGAAAGAAACAGGAGCTAATGCTGTAAAGGTAGAAGGTGGTGAAGAAGTAGCTCCTATAATAGAAAAATTGATAAATGCAGGCATTCCTGTAATGGGGCATTTAGGATTAACTCCTCAATCTGTTCACGCTTTAGGTGGATATAAAGTTCAGGGAAAAACCGAAGAAAGCCAGAAAAAAATAATAAAAGATGCAAAGATTTTAGAACAAATAGGTGTTTTTTCTATAGTTTTAGAAGCTGTGCCTAAAAAATTAGCAAAAGAAATTACAGAATTTTTAGATATTCCAACTATTGGAATTGGTGCATGCAAAGAAACTGATGGACAGGTTTTAGTTTTCCACGATATGATGGGATTTTTTGATAAATCTCCAAAATTTGTTAAAAGATATGTAGAAGGTAAAAAACTCTTTTTAGAAGGTTTAAAATCTTTTAAAGAAGAAGTTCAGTCAGGAAAATTCCCTTCAGATGAGCAGTGTTATCAGTAAAGACTTGCCTCTGGCAGTCCGTTATCTAAAGGATAATAAAATAATCGTATTTCCTACAGATACTTTATATGGAATCTTAACAAATGCACTATGTAAAGAGTGTGTTGAAAAGGTTTATAAAATAAAAAAAAGGAAACCTACAAAGCCCTATCTTATTCTTATAAAAAGTCTAGAAGACCTAAAATCTTTTGATGTTTATATTTCAGATATTGAAAAAAAAGTTATTTCTCAAAAAGGTATAACAGTTATTCTAACTTTAAAAAATCCAGATAAATGGAAATATTTACATAGAGGAACAAACTCTCTGGCTTTTAGAATTCCTAAAAGTGGAATAATATTAGAACTTTTAGAGCATTTAGATTTTCCATTAATTGCTCCAAGTGCAAATCCTGAAGGTTTAAAGCCTGCTAGTGATATAAATGAAGCCTATGAATATTTTAAGGACGAAATAGACTTATATTTTGACTATGGAAAGATAGAAAATACAAAACCTTCAACAATTGTTAAGTTTGAAGATAAAAAACCTATTTTAATCAGAGAAGGTACAGTTTCTTACGAAGAAATATTAAAAATTATTCAAAATAAACAGGATTAGTTATAGCAATAATATCAAATCCAAAGAATAAATTGAAAAGGTTATATTTGTAATCAAAAACTACAAATTGATAATAACCTGCAGATTTTGGTGCTTTGAAAAAGCTTCCCTTGTAGTAATTTTCCAATTTTCCATTTATATAAACAGCAATTATATATTTAGGATTTGTATAAAAATACATAACTGGATTTTCTGAGATTTTTATTAAATCTCCAAATGTGTAATAATTCCTTTTAGTTTTTACAAAAAATTCTATATCTGGATTTTTATAGAAAAAAGCATAAGAGTTTCCTTTATTAATTGCATTTAAGTACTGCTTCTTTTTCTTATAAAATGAATCAAGTTCCTTTTTTATATATAAAATATTTCTAATTAATTTTAGCTGATAGTTGATGTCTGGAAATGTAAACTTTTGAGCACTTTTAATGTATTTTTCTTTTATTAACCCTTCATTTTTTGCAGTAAAGCAAATATCTTTAATAGGGTTAAAGTTTGTAAAGATTACAGATTTATCGATATTTTTATATTTGTAATAAAATGCAGTTTCTTTATCTATATTGTAAAAAAGTAAAAATTTTAAGTCTCTAATTTTTGAAAAAAATCCAGTTTTTTGGTTTTCTATAGAAAAAATAGCCTTACATTTAGTGTCTTCTAAAATAAAAACATACTTGCCGTTATATTTACCTTCAAAATATGCAGGAGAACTTTTATCTAAAAATAGGATTGAATTTTTTTCTTTTAGAGATTTTAAATCTTCTCTTGAGATTAAAGATTTAGGATTGTTATCAACTAAAACTCCAAAGACTATTTCCTTTTCTATAAATGGAAAGTCCTTTTTTAGTAAATTTTGAGTTTTTAAATCACTTATGTATTTAATAGGAGTGATTTCTTCAAGAAAATAAAGAAAAACTAAGGTTGATACAATTAGCAGAAAGAGAGGAATTAACCTCCCTTTCTGTTTTTTTTGTTGCATAGTTTTATCTTCCTATGATACCTTCCATTGGTGAAGATGCTGATGCATACATCTTTTTAGGAATTCTTCCAGCGAGGTATGCAAGTCTTCCAGCTTTTACTGCATATTTCATTGCAACAGCCATTTTAATAGGGTCTTTTGCCTGAGCTATTGCAGTATTCATTAAAACACCATCTACTCCAAGCTCCATAACTATTGCAGCATCTGAAGCTGTTCCTATTCCTGCATCAACGATAACTGGAATGTTTACTGCCTCTTTTATAAATAAGATGTTGTAAGGATTTTGTAATCCTAGTCCTGAACCAATAGGTGCAGCTAAAGGCATTACTGCAGCACAACCTATTTCTTCAAACTTTTTAGCCATAACTGGGTCATCTGTAATATATGGTAAAACTGTAAAACCTTCTTTTACCAGTATTTCTGCAGCTTTTAATGTTTCTATCATATCAGGATAAAGGGTTTTCTGGTCTCCTATAACCTCAAGTTTTACAAATCCATGTCCTAATGCTTCTCTAGCAAGTTTTGCAGTAACAACTGCCTCTTCTGCTGTATAGCAACCTGCTGTATTAGGTAAAATCATTACTTTTGATGTATCTATATAATCAAGTAAATTTGGCTCATCTGGATTTGTTATATTAACTCTTCTAACTGCAACAGTTATCATTTCAGCACCAGATGCTTCTGTTGCTTTTGCTGTCTCTTCAAAGTCTTTATATTTTCCTGAACCAACGATTAGCCTAGATGTAAACTCCTTATCTCCTATCACAAGCTTATCATCTTTAAAAAATTGTTCTTCATTAAACATTTAAAACCTCCTGTGAATAGATTTTATAAAAATTTTATCAAATATAAATAGTTTCGCCATATTTTACAATGTGAGATTTTAGATTAAAGTCATTTTTCAATTTGTCTTTAAAAGCTTTCATCACTTCTTTTTCTCCGTGTATTAAATAAACCGTTTGTAATTTATCTAAAGACCCCTTTAGCCAATCTATTAAAACTGGCTGGTCAGCGTGAGAAGAAAATCCGTTTATTGTATAAATCTTAGCCTTTACCGCTATTTCTTCGTTATAAATTTTTACAGTTTTTGCTCCATCAATAATCTGTCTTCCTAATGTTCCTTTTGCCTGATAACCTACAAAAATAATACT
>WFXI01000019.1 GCA_015490675.1 Hydrogenothermaceae bacterium | reverse complement strand
CTAAAAGAAGCAGAAGAATATTACAGTCTTGTTAAAAAACAATACGAAAACCAATTAACTGATATGACACATCTCCTTGATGCGGAAAGTTATTCAACAAATGCAAAGAAACAGCTACAAATTGCCAAATATCGTCTTATAAAAGCATATTTTGACCTTGAAAATGCAGTTGGAGGAAATTTAGAAAATGAGTAAAAAAATAGGAGTAGCAATATTACTGGTTTTAATAATAGGATTTTCTATTATTGCTTATAAGTGGATACATCACAGACTAAACTATATAACAACAGATGCAGTTTTTGTTGAAGTAGATGATTTAACGAATTTATCATTTAAAAGAGTAGCAGGAAAAATTCAAAAAGTATTTGTGGAAGAAGGAGATGAAATAAAAAAAGGGCAAATTCTTGCAAAATTAGATGACGGGGACTATAAACTAAAACTAGAAAAGTTAGACCACGAAATAAAATCTTTAGATGCAAAGCTAAAAGCCCTTCAAATCAAAAAAGATAGAATTACAAAAGAACTTTCTATAAACTTGCAAGTTTCTAAACTCAAAAAAGAGCAACTGCAAAATAAACTAAAATCGGTAAAAGCAAATTTATCTTCAATAGATGCAAAAATTCAGCAACTTTTAAAAGATGAAAAAAGGTTTAAAAATTTAGTAGAAAAACAACTTGCACCAAAAAGAAAACTTGAAGAAATTCAAACAAATTTAAAGGTTTTATTATCTAAAAAAGAGGCTTTAATTTCTCAAATAGAGGAGTTAAAAACAGGATTAAAGATAGTAGAAGAAAACATAAAACTTGCAAAGGCTAAACAAAAGCAAAAAGATGAACTTTCAAAAAAGATAGTTTCACTAAAAGAAAAAATAAATTCCTTGAAAAAAGACAGGCAAGATTTACAAAATCTTATAAAATACACTCAAATAAAAGCCCCGTTTGATGGAAAGGTTGCTAAAGTATTTAAAAAAGAAAGTGAAGTTGTATCCTCTGGAATGCCTATTTTATCTGTGGTTCCTAAAGAAGGTTTTTATATAAATGTTTTACTTGAAGAAACAAAATTAGATGGATTAAAAATTGGAAGTAAAGCAATTATAAAAATTGATGCTTATCCAGACAAGACTTTTGAAGGAATTGTGGAAAAAATAATGCCTACTACAGCTTCAAAATTTGCATTAGTTCCAAGAGACATAACAGCAGGAGAGTTTACAAAAGTGGCTCAAAGAATACCAGTAAGAATAAAAATCACAAAAGGGGATATATCTTTACTTAAAGTAGGTTTAGGTGGTGAGGTAGAGATAAAAAGGGAAAAATAAATGGAAACACCTATCTATCAAAAAGTTTCAGCTTTAGAAAGGGGAATTATAACTGTTATTGTTATGGTCGGAGCCTTTATGGCTATTTTAGATACAACTATTGTTGATATTATTGTTCCAAAGATTACGGCACCACTGCAAACAGATTTTTATGGAGTTCAGTGGGTTATAACTGCATATATGATGGCTTCCGCTACTATGCTTATTTTGGCAGAGTGGCTTGATAAAAATTTTGGTTTAAAGAAGATTTATATTCTTGGGGTAGCTATTTTTACTTTAGCTTCCTTTTGGTGTGGAGTTTCTTCTTCTTTAGAAGAAATGATTTTTGCAAGAACGCTTCAAGGAGTTGGTGAAGCATTTATTATGGCAACTTCTCAGACAATACTGTTTTCTGTTTATCCACCAGAAAAAAAAGGAATAGCTATGGGAATTTTTGGACTTGGAGTTAGTTTTGCTCCTTCTATTGGACCAACTTTAGGAGGATATATTACAGAGTATCTAAACTGGAGATGGGTATTTTTTATAAATATTCCCTTTGGAGTTTTAACTGTTATATCTGCACTGATTTTTTTACCTGAAACATCTTTGAAAAGGGTAAAAGAAAGTTTAAATTTTGTATCTTTTGGGCTTCTTTCTGTTTTTACTATTTCTACATTAATATTACTTTCAAAAGGTCAGCAATACGGCTGGTTTAATTCAGATTTGATTGTTTATCTTTTCATAATATCAGTTTTTTCTTTACTCTTTTATTTGCTTTCAGAAATGCTTTCTAAAAAGCCTTTAATAGATTTTTCAATATTTAAAGATAAAAACTTTTTTGTTGGGTTTTCTGTTTACTTTTTATTACTTGGATTTTCTATGTATCAGCTTTTTTACCTGATACCTATATATTTTGAAAATTTAAAACAACTATCTACATTAGAAGCAGGTATCCATATACTTGGAATGGCTTTCTTTATTGCATTGTTTTCGCCAATAGCTGGTCTTTTATCAGATAAAATTGGAGAAAAGTATGTTTTATACTTTGCAGGAATTTTATATATATTTAGTGCTTTGGTAATTCTACCATCTTTAGATTACTTTACTCCTTCTTTAAAAGGTGCTTTAATGCTTATTCCTCTTGGAACTTCTATGGGAATGTTTTTTGCACCTGCAACAACTCTTGCCCTTCGTAATTTAGGAGAAAAAACTTCCCTTGGAACAGGGCTCCTTCATTATTCTAGATTTATAGGAGGCTCATTTGGAACAGCTATAGCAACAAATAATCTTTATAAGTATACTTATGAGCATTTTGATGGAATTACTCAAACGCAAGAAACAGATTATATTATGCAAAAGCTAGCAGAATTTAAAGCTATGTTCTTACAAAGTTTTGATGTAGAAAAGGCAGAAAAACTGGCGAATGCTATTGTTTATAAACTGCAGGCTTTATACGCTTTAAGCTGGTCTTTTCAAGATACTTTCTTTGTTGCAGGACTTTGGGGTGTATTAGGAGCATTACCGCTTCTTCTTTTAGTATATTTAGATATAAAGGTTAAGCTTTTCAGGAGAAGAAATGCTTAAATGTATTTTTTGTATTTTAGCTATATTATTTGTTCTAGTCTTATTTATTTCCTACAGCAAAGTGAAAAGATACACAAATCCAAAATCACAGCAAAAAGAAAAGGTTTATGTAGATGAATATGTAAAAGATTTACCACTAAAAGAAATTACTTTGATTACAAAAGATAATATACAAATAAAAGGCTGGTTTGTACCAAAAAATACAAAGAAAGCTGTTATTTTAGTTCACGGAATTGCAGAAAATAGAAGTTTTTTAAATAGATTAACAAAATTTTATTATGAAAAGG
>WFXI01000018.1 GCA_015490675.1 Hydrogenothermaceae bacterium | reverse complement strand
ATTTGTAATTTTAGCTGGAAATGGACACTTGAGATATCGATATGGAATTCCTTCTAGAGTTAAAAGATTAACAGGTTATAGAGGAATAGTAGTTTTAAATGATGATGAAATTAGAGAAAATATATCTGATTATGTTGTTTATCCTCAAGAAGTAAAATATAAACCTTCTGTCAAGTTAGGAGTTTTAATAACCGAGAAGGATGGAAAAATTAAAATTAAAAAAGTTTTAAAAAATTCTATAGCATATAAATTGGGTATTATAAAAGGAGATATGCTAATAAAAATGGACAACTTTAAAATAGAAAACGTATATGATTTAAAAACACATCTCACTTTTTTCAAAAAAGGGTCTTACATTGAAATAAAAAGAGGTCATAAACTTTTAAAATTGCATTATTAAAAAAACTGGAGGTTTAAGAAATGAAAAAGGTTATTTGGTTAACTCTAACCTGCTTAGCAATTTTTAGTGTTTCTTTTGCAGAAAGATATCCTATTGAAATGGAATATAACTTTTTAAAAGGCTGTATAGGAAATAGAGTGAGCATGGAAGATTATTGTTTTTGTGCTCTTAGGAAGATAGAAAGTAATTATACTCTTGGTCAATTTATGGCTTTATATTCAGCTGACCCTGAAGGATTTAAAAAAATGTTATTAAAAGAAGTAATTCCAGCGTGTGTAGATAAACTGTAATATAAAAATATCTATTTACTTTCAAAAATTTTTCATATATTTTAATATAATTAACCTTATTTTAAATATAATGGAGGATAGAAGGATTGATAGGATTTGGTCCTCACCTTATGGTTGATGGTTACAATGCTAGTTATGAAAAACTTGCAAGTGTAGAAGCTGTTACTAATTTCTTAGATATGCTACCAGCAGAAATTGAAATGACAAAAATAATGCCACCATATGTATTTAAATACGATGGAGGAGATAAACCTGAAGATTGGGGAGTTTCAGGGTTTGTAATAATCGCAGAAAGCCATATTAGTATCCATACATTTCCAGAAAAAAGATATTTTTCTATAGATATTTTCTCTTGTAAAGAATTTGATATAGATAAAGCTTTAAACATAATTAAAGAATACTTTGAAACAGATGATTTAGAAGTTAGAACTACAGAAAGAGGAAGCGAATTTCCTAGAGATATTGGAATTGCAACATCTATAACAGAAGCTCAAAGAAATAGATTAATATAAAAGATATATCTTTTGGGGAATTTCCCCTTTTCCCTATAAAAATATGTTTTAGAGCATAAAAAATAAAGATTTTTCATCTTAATTTATATTTAAGAATTTAAGAACTAAAAGAGGTAATTGATATGCTTTCCACTGCTTGTAAAGATGCAATAAGAGCAATGATATATATAGCTAAAAACCATAGAGATGATTATATATCAATAAATGAAATAGCTAAAGAACTTAACTTATCTTTTTATTTCCTATCTAAAATTTTACAAAAATTAGTCAAAGGAGAATTATTAAAATCTTATAGAGGTCCAAATGGAGGGGTAAAACTTGCTAAACCTGCTGAAGAGATAAGGATAATAGATATAATAGAAATTATTGATGGAACTAAATTTTTCAGTGAGTGTATTTTGGGTTTAGAAAAATGCTCAGATGATAATCCTTGCCCTATACATTACATGTGGGCTGATAAGAGAGATGAAATCCAAAAAATGTTTGAAAATACAACCTTAAAAGATATTGTGGAAGATATAAATAAGTTACAATGTATAAAACTTTGAGAGTTGAACTATGAAAATAGAAATTTTGCCAGAATTTTCTGAGAATAAACCTATAACAAAAAAGATTTTTTCTAACGATAATATGGTTGTCGTTCATTTTTACCTTAAAGAAGGCCAGAAAATTCCTATGCATTCTTCTCCTTCTACTGTAATTGTTACTGTTTTAAAAGGAGAAGGAAACTTTTTTATAGAAAATGAAGAAAATTTTGTATCCCTGAAATTAGGTGAAAGTTATTTATATAAACCTAAACAACCACACGGATTCATAGCTTT
>WFXI01000017.1 GCA_015490675.1 Hydrogenothermaceae bacterium | reverse complement strand
AAAATAAGATAAAATTTATGGAAACCCTAAAATAGAGGTAAACATTAACAAATTGAATGTATCAACCACCCAGATAAGAAAAGCCAATGTAAAAGATGCAAATCAAATATTTTCAATTTTACAGCGATTTGCCCTAAAAGGAATATTACTTCCTAGAAGTTTAAATGGAATATATGAAAATATAAGAGATTTTTTTGTTTATGAAGACAATGGGAAAATTGTTGGAATAGGCTCTTTACATGTATTTTGGGAAGATTTAGCAGAAATAAAATCTCTAGCAGTTTTAGATGAATATCAGGGAAAAGGTATAGGCAAAAAGATTGTTGAAAAATGCATAGAAGATGCTAAAGAACTTGGTATAAAAAAAGTATTTGCATTAACATATGTTCCACAGTTTTTTGAAAAACTTGGTTTTAAAGTAGTAGATAAATCTTTATTTCCTCAAAAAGTCTGGACAGAATGTATACACTGTGTAAAATTTAACGACTGTAAAGAAATTCCTGTTTTACTGGAGCTTTAAGTTGCTAAAAAAGCTATTTTTATGTAGACACGGAGAAAGTGAATATAATGCAAAAGGAATAATTCAAGGTCATATAGATACATACTTAACACCTAAAGGTATTGTGCAAGCTAGACTCGCAGGAGAGTTTTTAAAAAACTTTAATATCCAGAAAATATACACATCAGACTTAAGAAGAGCATACCAAACAGCAACAATTATTGGAGATATACTAGGTATTGAACCTTTAGTAGATGAAAGAATTAGAGAAATGAATTTTGGAGATTGGGAAGGAAGAAGCTATGATGAAATATATGTATCAAATAAAGAAGAATGGGAAAAATGGCTAAAAAATCCAGTTGCATGTCCCCTTCCATCTCAAGAAGAATTTCATATATTTGAAGAAAGGATAAAAGATTTTCTAAATGAAATAAAATCTTTAAAAGATGAAAAAGTGTTAATTGTTGGACATGGAGGTTCTATACAGGGTATGATATGCATAGAAACAGGTATAGGATTAGAGCATATTTGGGCTTTGAGACATACAAATACAGGTATATCATTACTTGATTATGACAATTCACATACAAACGCTGTTTTAAAGTTCTTTAATTATAGTCACCATTTAGAAGATTTAGAAAGTAAAGGTCATAAAGGAATAATGTGAGATTTTGACAAAAATAAAAATATATGTTTTATATTTTATATAGATTAGTTATTACTAACTGGAGGAAAGAAAATGGAACAGGTTATTGAATACAGAGAGAAAAGTTCCTTAACCAAAGGAGCTATATTTGCCACTGTAGCCCTTTTAATAATGGGAGGAATAGTTGGAGTAGCTTTTTTAACTGGGAAAATACATAATGTTTTACTTTTTCAAATAAGTGGATTTTTATATGCTGTAGCCGCAGTTTTATACATTGTTGGTGTATTTTTTAAAGGCGAAAAAATGCAGAAGCTGGCTACTTTAACCGCCTTCTCTGCTTGGATAGTTCAGAGTGCAGGATTGTTTGTTAGAGGTATAGAAGCATATAACCTTGGTATTTTCCATCCTCCTTGGACTAACCTTTATGAATCTTTAATGTTTTTCCCCTGGCTTGCAGTAACATTGTATTTATTTATTGAAAGAGAATATAAAATAAAAGCTGTTGGAGCATTTTTCTTTCCTATTGTTGCATTTTTAATTATCTGGGGACACCAATTTAATACAGAAATTTCACCACTTGTTCCAGCACTAAGAAGTTATTGGTTATATCTTCATGTGCTTGCATCCTTTGCAGGTTATGCAGGATTTACAGTTGCATTTGGAGCTTCTGTGGCATTTTTAGTAAAAAATAATTTTGAAAAAAATGTTCCTATTACTCCTTTCCATATAGGAGGATTTATTTTCACACTTGGTTTATCTATAGTTTTTGGGTATTTAACTTTAACAGGGGCTAAAGACTTAAAAACAATGATATTTGGAATAATATTTATTCTTTCTCTTCTTGGGTTTATCTATTTTGCTACTTATGCTTTAAAGCCTATGGGTAAGTTTTTACCTAAAAAATCTTTACTTTCAGAAGTAGCATTAAAAGCTGTAGCAATATCTTTCCCTATATGGACTGCTTCTATTATTCTTGGAGGAGCTTGGGCTAATGAGGCTTGGGGAAGTTACTGGAGCTGGGACCCTAAAGAAAACTGGGCATTAATTGTATGGCTCTTTTTCGCTGCATATATACACGGCAGAACAATAGGTAAATGGAAAGATACAACTGCAAGCTGGATAGTAGTAGCTGGATTTATAATGCTTTTAATATGTTATTTTGGAGTAAATCTATATTTCCCTGGACTTCATAGTTATGCAACAGAGTAATTATTAAATAGGGGGCTTGGGCTTTTGCCCCTTCCCTACTAAACAATTAGCTAAAACTAAATCTTCTTTTGTTGTTATTTTAAAGTTTAAAATGCTTCCTTTATTAATAACAATCTTACCACCAATCCTTTCAACTAAAGAAGCATCATCTGTTCCTAAAAAATTATCTTCATAGGCTTTTTGGTAAGCTTTCTTTAATACATCAAACTTAAAAGTTTGGGGAGTTTGGACTATGTAAAGTTCTTTTCTACTTAATGTTTTAGAAACTAAATTATTTTCTACCTTTTTTATAGTATCCCTTGCAGGTATAGCAGTAATACTTCCGTCAAACCCCTTTTTTATATTATTAATTCCATCTATAAACATACTTTCTGTAGCAAATGGTCTTGCACTATCGTGGACAATCACTATATCAGCATTATCTATTGTGTCTAAAGCATTTTTTACACTATCCTGTCTTTCTTTTCCGCCTGCTACTTTTTTTACATTCTTAAAGGAAAAGATTTTTACCCTTTCTAAATCTTCTTCTGGTAAAACTAAAATAATGTCTGTTATTTCATCAATTTTATTAATTGTATTTAGAGAAAACTGAAATAAAGGCTCACCCTTAAGTTTGATAAACTGTTTTTTTTCGCCAAATCTACTTCCCTTTCCACCTGCAAGCAAAATGGCTACTACTTTCACAATTTCCTCATAAAAATTTGATAAATACTTTCTAATAGCGTATTTTAAACATAAAAAAGTTAATATTCAATAAAGATGAAAGTTTTACTGATAGAAGATGATTTAACACTTGGAGAAAGTTTAAAAGAGTTTTTAGAGCTTGAAGGATTTACAGTTAAATGGATTTATGATGATAGGGAAATAGAATATATTTACGACTTTGGACAGTTTGATGTAATAGTTTTAGATTTAATTTTAAAGTTTTCAAAAGGAGAAGATATATTAAGAAGAATAAGACAAAAAGAAGTTGAGACCCCTGTTTTAATTCTAACAGCAAAAACAAGTATTTATGACAAAGAGGTTTGTTTTAATCTCGGAGCAGATGATTATTTAACAAAACCTTTTGAAATTAAAGAGTTAATCCTAAGACTAAAAGCTTTAGCACGAAGAAAACATAAAAATGTAGAAGTAGTTAAAATCGGAAATTTAGAAATTTATCCAGAACAAAATAAAATTCTAAAAAATGGAAAAGAAATTAAACTATCTAAAACAGCCTGGAATTTATTAAAACTTCTCATAAAAAACAGAGGAGAGATTGTTCCTACTGAAAGAATTTTAAACTATGTGTGGGATGATAAACCTGTTACCCCTGATGTAGTGAGAGCTTACATAAAAGAACTTCGTAAAATATTACCACCTGATAGTATAAAAACATATAAAGGTATTGGATATAAGCTAGAATGAAGCAAAAATTAAATTTAGAAGTAAAAATTCTTATATACTTTTTTATTTTTGTAGTCCTTGGATTTGCTGTAATAGATTTGATTTCTATTCTATATATTAAAGCTCTCGTTGAAGATAGATTTAATCTAAAAGTTAAGCAATATAAAAGTTATTACTTTCCTCAAAGTGAATTGCCAGAATACATAAAAGTTTCACAAAAACCTATTTTAGGGAAAAATTACATATATTTAGGGAAAAAAGACAGATTTTATTTGTTTATTGAAGAAAAAGCCTATAAAAAACTTGTTTTTGAGCCTGTTTATAGATTTGCTTTTGTTTTATTTTTATGGGAAGTTTTGTTAATCCTAATTTTTATGTATCTCTTTTACAAAATTATTTTCATATCTTTAAAAAAAGAACAAGAAAACAAAAAATTCATAGAAACTTTTATACTTGCATTTACACATAAACTTGGTAATTTCCTTTCATCTTTAAAAGTAAATCTGGAATTACTTAATAGAAAATATAAAGACAAACCTATAGAAAGACTAAATAAATCTTATTCTATTATAGAAAATGAGTTTAATTTATCTTTAAATTTATTAAAAAATTTATATTTTTCGCCAGAAGATTATCAAAAAATAAATATAAAAGATTTAGTCAATGAAATTTTAAATCAATATGAAGGTATTTACTTTAATCAAAAACCTTATCTATCATTAAAAGATACAAAAATATCTGCAAAACCTACAGAAATAAAAATTTTACTTTCAATTTTGATAGAAAATGCATTCAAATACGGGGAAAATATAAAAATAAAAACCTGTAAAAATAGTTTATGTATATCAAACAAAATAGCAAATTTTTCAAATAAAGGAGCAGGAATAGGTTTAGAGCTTGCAAAATATATTGCCACAAAAAACAAATGGCAATTAAAAGGTAAAGTTAGTAATGATAAATTTACTGTTTGTTTACAATTTTCTTAAATAAAAGTCCTGTAATAAAAACTGTAGAGTATAAAGATACAATAAAAGCACCAGGAGGATAATCTAAGTAATAAGATATAAATATTCCTGTAATTACCATTAAAATGCTTATTATGCTGGCAAATATTAGAATTTTCTTATAATGCCAGAAAAAAAGTGAAGCGAACGAAGCAGGTAAAATTATCATTGCAGATGCTAAAATTACTCCAACAAGTTTTACAGATAAAACTGTTGCGATAGCAATTATTGTAATTAATGAATAATAATAAAAACTTGTTTTTATTCCTGTTGTATATGCTACTTCTTCATCATAACAACAAAACATTAGTCTATTAAAGAAAAGTATTAGATAAACTATAACAAAGACTGTAAATGTAAGTAAAAGTTTTATATCTAAATCTGTAATCGTCAAAATATCACCAAATAAAAACATAAAAAGGTCAGATGAGTAATTAGGGGTTTTCATTATTAAAATTACACCTATAGCCATAGAAAGAGAAAAAAGAATTCCTATGGAAACATCTTCCTTTAGATTTGAGTTTTTAGAAATGTATCCAATTAAAAGTCCTACTAAAATTGCAAACAAAAATCCTGTAAAACCAGGATTAACTCCTAAATAAAGCCCTAAAGCAAGTCCTCCAAAAGTGGCGTGTGATATACCAACAGAAATAAAAGACCAGTTTTTTACAACTATAAACAATGAAAGTAAAGATAGCAAAATTGCTAATAACACACCACCTATTAAAGCTTTTTGCACAAAGGGGATTGTAAGTATTTCTATCATTTCTTAAACTCTAAATGAAAATTTTCACAGGAAACACATTCAGGAGAATGTATAAGTAATTTCACTTCTGCACCATAGAGTTTTTCTAAAATATCCCTTTGTAAAAATCCTTTTATATCACCAAGATAATGTAAATATTTGTTTAACCCTACAACCTTATCAACAAAGCTACCAATTACACCTATATCATGGGAAACCATAACTATTGTTAATCCAGTTTTGTCTCTCAACTTATTTATAAAATCATAAAAACCTTCTTGAGCAACAACATCTACACCAGTAGAAGGCTCATCAAAAAACACAATTTCTGGCTCTTGAACAATAACCCTTGCAATTGATACCCTTTGTTGTTGTCCTCCTGATAATTTACTAAAAGGATAAAAAGCAAATTTATCCATACCTACCTGCATTAAAGCATTTAAAGCAATTTCCTTTTTGTCTTTTTTTGATAAATTTTTATTTATTAATCCAAATAAAACAACATCGATAGCAGACAAGAAATTCTCTTTATTTAAATCTTGCTTTTGAGGTAGATATCCTATCTTACCTGTTTTTACAGCATCTTTAGGAGATTTACCTAGAATGGATATATTTCCATTTTTAGGTTTTATAAATCCTAAGCAAGTTTTAAGCAAAGTTGTTTTTCCACCACCGTTTGGTCCTACAATAGCTACAATTTCACCTTTGTTAATTGATAGACTGATTTTATCCAAAATAATGTTTCCATTTATCTCAACTGTAAGATTATCTATCTTCAGAATTTTTTCCATCAGCTTTCTATAAAGTCTTTTGTGTTTATTATTTTTATATCTGGAGAATAAAATTTTTCATCATTTGATAAAATCAAATCACAGCTACTTTCTTTAGCTAGAACATACTGTAATGTATCTTCTAAATCTTTAAAATTTTTATCTTCTCGCATCAAATTTATAGCTTTTT
>WFXI01000016.1 GCA_015490675.1 Hydrogenothermaceae bacterium | reverse complement strand
CAATTTAAGCTGATAACCCCCCACTGGAAACAAATGGTTTATACAGTTTAGTAAGGAAATCCTCTTTTATTAAATAAAAATAATTAGTATATATATAAGTTTTATCTCTTAAAAAACTATCTTTAAAAAGATTAAAACTATAAAGAATATCCTCTTTATAAAATTTATTTCCTAAATAATGTCTAAGAAACATTTGTTTAAAATCTTTTTGCAAATATTCGTTTTCATTAAAAGAATTAATAAAACTAAAATCAACAAAGCCAACGTCGTTGTCCACAACGACAATATCGTTATTTACACTTTCCTTTTCAATAAAACTCCCATAAGAAGATAAAGAAAAAGCAAACATAAAAAACAATACATAAAATAATTTTTTCATATCTAATCGTTTTTAAATTAATAATAAAGAAATATAGTAATTTATTTTTTATATATAATTTCAAATGATTCTTCATTTATTAATCCTACACCAGAAGGATGTGGATCCCAATATAATTCACCATTCAAATAAACACAAACATGTCTTACATTTTGAGAACGAACAGTGTTTCCTACAACTAAATAATACTTTCCATTATACAAATGCCAGTCAATAGGCTCCCAAATCCAACCTCTTTCAGATAACCATTTTAATAAAATAGAAACCCAATCCTGATTATAATATTCCTGTATCTGTATAACGTCTTCAGGATTATTAAAATCCATTAAACATGCTATAACAGTAGAAAAACAATTTCCTATTTCTTTAGGTGGATGATGAAGTCTGCTTTGTGTTAACTTATTCATTAAAAGGATTTTTTTGCTTAATAAGTCTTGAACCTTAATTAAATCTTATAGAAAAACTTTTCTTTTAACAAAAGAAGAGTCAACAATAACATACCCATTCTCTCTTATGTTATTAAAATAAGAATATTTAGCCCATATTAAATCTATCTTATCATAAACTTTATACTTAGCAAAAGAAAGAGTATTCTCTAAACTATAATCATTAAAAATACCATCCCTGAATAAATAAGAATAAACATCAATGTCAATATGTAAATGATTATTGAAACCAAAAGTCTCTACTCCCATAATTTATGTTTTATAAAAACCCCCAACCATAAAAGCCAGGGGAAATTAATTAACCCAAAATAAGCCTATGAAAACTTATCCTAAACCGATAGTACAAAAATAATCAAAATTTATTTAATAGGAGGCTTAGGAATACCAACAGGTAAAACACTACAATATCCAACTTGATAAAAAGTGTGTAACCAACCACCCAAATTACCCAATAAACCCAACGCCTTACTATACTCCATATCCCTCACCAAAACCTTTCCATATCCCCTGCTAACAACCGTTACAATAGTGTCTAATGGCAATTTATACTTCTTACTCTTACCCCTCATTGTTTCAATTTTTAATAATACAAAAATATATAAAAATTTTCAAAATCTGTACAAACCTGTGGTTAATAGTAAATATCCCCCGCCCTGTTTTTTGTTTTCGGGGATCCCCCCCTTGAATATAAAACTCATAAAAGAGAGTCCGATATGGTATTGGATTATTAATTTTAAATCATTTAATTCTGGAACGACAATTAACACAGAATGAAATCGATAACATCGAATATGACGCTATGATTGCAGAGGCTATCAAGGCACAATTTAGAGAATATAATAAATAAAAACTCATAAAATAAACATTAACCACCTACTGGTGTATAGGTTAACCTTAATACATTTAATTATGGAAACAATTGGAATAATTGTAACAATGCTCACGTCTTTTTTAATGTCAGCATTATGCTTTTTGGGAGCTACATTTCTATGGCAAGCTTTCAAAGAGAGCGATCAAATTAAAATGAAAATATTTGCTTTATTATTAATCATTTCTGTTTACATAACAGGATGTTTATTTATTTATATAGCAGTTAAAATCATTTCCGATGGTATGTCCCTCTTTACTTATTAGCACAATGAGGTTTTACAAATGCGGAGCCAATGAAGCCTATCAATAGCTTCATAATAATTCAGAGAAAGCATTCTTGTTTTCATCCGGAGAGGTTTATGTGCCAAATCACGGTCCATTTTCAGAAACTTAAAATAGAGAACTTGTATTAAAGCGCTTCTTGCAAGTATAAATAATGAAACCGCTGTTTAATTTTTTAATATTAACTTAAAGCCGGCAGGCATTGTATGCACATTATTATGAAAAAATCAGAATTAAAAGGCAAATTAATTAACGCCTCAGTAACAACAACACAAGTAGTGTTTGGATCTATTCACTTGGGTCTTAAATACGCAATAGACTTTACAGAGAACTGTGAAGTCGAAATAACAAAAAGACTAACAGGAGAAGAATCAAAGTACCTCAAAAATAAAAGGAGGAAGTGTACTCTTAAAAAACAAGAGGAACACAAAAAACTTGCTAAAGAAGCAAAACAATACATAAAAAATGTATGGGGAAGTATAGCAGACGAAGAAATAATCCAAGAAACATATTAAGATGAGAAATTATAAAAAAGGAGCGATAGCATTTTTGGTTATCGCTCTTTTAGCTTTAGCCATAGGCAGTTATATTTTAACCGCCTTTTTTTTCGGAACATTAACTTTAATGGGACTGATTCTAATAATAGAATCAGTAGGTCCATTAAAATATATATTAAGCAGAACAACAAAGCTGCTTGATATAGTGATCTTTGTTTTTTCCATAATAGCAATGGCTACTTATGGTTTAAACATAACAGCTGCGCTAACTGTGGCTGGCGTAGGGTATACGCTTATATATGCTCCTTACCTTAGGAGCCAATTAAAAGAAAAAAAAAACAACAAAGCGTATTCTATTAATTATAGATCTAAATTTAAATAAAATGAAAAAAAAACGAAAACGAACAACATATGAATTTGTAACAAGTTCAGATGTTTTAGAGAAACAATTAGGAAAAATCTTTCCTATCTCTAAAGGAGAACTAAAAACACGCCAAAAAAGACGCGTTAGAATAACAAAAGAGGTTGTTGACTTTATAAAAAGATATAAAGTAAATCCTCTTATGTATGACCCTAAAAAACAAAACAGGTTTATCGAAAGATATCTACCTGTTGATGAAAAAGGATATCAAAGATTAATCCACTTCGTAAAAGAAAAGAAACGAATGTGGAAAATGCTTGATAAAAAGAGAGCCGGAAAATTTCCCGGCTCTGAGGCATAAATCAATTGCGTGTTGGAGTAAAGAAGTATGCAGTACATGGCAAATATAAGAATAAAATGTTTTTTAAAGCTATTTGTTTTTAATTATTTTCTAAGTGATTGATTTACAATGCATCCCATTTACCTCAACAGCAATTGTTAATAAAGTTAATTAAATAGGTGTAATTTAATTAAAGTAAATCTTTAAATAAACTTCATATAAGTTTGTGTATCAAGCGTTTGTAGATGTTTTTAAACCAAAAACACCTCATTGTTAATAAGTTTTTAAACTTTTTTTCAACAGTTTTGTAACTTATTGATACACAGACACATATTCGTTTGTTTTTTTTAAAGAAAAAATAGGGTTAAAATATTGATAGTCAAGAATATAACCGTTTAAAAACGGCTAACTGCTTGATAATCATTAACTAATTAACTGTAAATGAATAAGATAAGTGTTTTTTAAAACTTAGAAAAACGCTAATGATTTTTTTATTGTTTTTACTTAAAGTTTTACTTTAATTAATGCCTGTAAAACACTGTAAATGTAGGTGTTAAGGATGGAACTGAAAGCGACAGAACTTAACACGCATGTGCGCGCGCGCATGTTATATATATATATATAATAATAATAATATATAAATAATATTATAATTAATAATAAATATAAATATATATATATATATATATAATTACATGTATAATTACATGTATTTAATATATAAGTAATATCCTCGCTTCGCTCGGATATATACTTATATAACAGAAAAAAAAAAAAAGAGGTATAAACCTTTGTGAGAAAAGTTGATAACCAACACTGTTTAAAATTCTCTTAAAAACATTCTTTAATTTGAGTTATTTCTTTATTGGGATAATTAATAAAAAGTGTTTGTGTTATAAAAAACAGTATTGTGTGTATAATAGATAAAATCTATAATAAATAAGATTGTGTTATATTTTTTTATCATCAATTTTTTTTGCAATTAATTTAAGTTGTTTAATAATTAAAGAATAATATTATGGAAACAGTAAAAAGGGTATTAAGTATAGAAGATTTAGTAGTTGGTATTAAGGTTACTAGATTGAATGAATTAAAAAGAGAAGTAAATATAACAGTTACTTTTAAGTATTCAGGAGAAGAA
>WFXI01000015.1 GCA_015490675.1 Hydrogenothermaceae bacterium | reverse complement strand
TATTCTGGAGGACTTGATACTTCAGTAATTGTTAGATGGTTAACAGATAAAGGCTTTGAAGTTATAACTTATACTGCAGATGTTGGACAGGGAGAGGAATTAGACGAAATTCCAGAAAAAGCTAAAGCTTCTGGAGCGGTAGAAGCAATAGTTGATGATATAAAAGAAGAATTTGCAAGGGAATACTGTATGCCACTTATGAGAAGTGGAGCTTTATATGAGAATAGATATACATTACTTTCTGCATTGTCTAGACCACTAATATCTAAAAAATTAGTAGAACTTGCACATAAATATGATGCACATTATGTAGCACACGGCTCAACAGGAAAAGGAAATGACCAGGTTAGATTTGAAACATCTGTATGGGCTTTAGACCCTGATATTGAAGTTTTAGCACCTGTTAGAGATTGGGAATTTAAATCTAGAGAAGAAGAAATAGAATACGCTCAAAAACACGGTATTCCTGTAAAAGCAACAAAAGAAAAACCTTACTCTTATGATAGAAACCTTTGGGGAGTAGCTATAGAAGCAGGACCATTAGAGGATATATGGCAAGAACCTCCAGAAGATGCATTTGAAATAACTGTTAATCCAGAACAAGCACCAGATACTCCAGAATATATAGAAATAGAATTTAAAGAAGGTTTACCAGTTTCTATAAATGGAAAAGAATATAAAGAGCTTTGGAAGTTAATATGGGACTTAAATGAAATTGCTGGTAAACACGGAGTTGGAAGAATTGATATGGTAGAAAATAGACTTGTTGGGATAAAAACAAGAGAAGTTTATGAATCACCTGCAGGTCTTATTTTAATAAAAGCTTATGATGAACTTGAAAGTTTAGTTTTAGATAGATTTACTTATCATTATAAATTAACTCATATAGCACAACCTTATGCTGACCTTGTTTATAATGGACTTTGGTTTTCAAAATTAAGAGAAGCTTTAGATGCATTTACAAATGAAATAGCAAAATTAGTTAATGGAGTTGTTAAATTCAAACTATATAAAGGTAGTGCAACAATAGTTGGTAGAAAATCACCAAACGGCTTATACTTTGAAAACCTTGCAACATATTCACCAGAAGATGAATTTGACCATAAAGCAGGTGAATACTTTACAAAAGTATGGGGATTACCTTTAAAGGTTTTTGCAAGGGCTAACAAAAAATAAATCTATACAATAATTTTCCTATCAATCAATAATTTAAAAAACTTTTCTAGAGGAGGTTTTACCTCCTCAAAACTTATTTTATTTTTACTGCAAACAGTATTTACGATATTTTTTAGAGAATCTTCATTAATTTTTTCTAAAATCTCAAATAAAAATTTAGTAATCTCTAAATACTCAACATCAAAATTTTTTGGATTTAAATAAATTATCAACGGAAAATTTCCCTTTAGTCTTTTCAAATTCTCTATTCCTATTTCATTTAGCTTATGAACTGGATAAGAAAATTCTTTCAAAATTGCTGTTTCTGAAAGTCTATATACATAATTCCAAGAAAAATTTGCTTTTACTAAAGGTATATCTTTGTTAAAAACTTCAAGTTCAATAAGTTCATAAAACATAAGTTCTGTAATGAAATCCTCCAAACCCTCAAAATTTTTACAAAAATTGAAAAATTCAAAAGGAACATCCTGTAAATATGGAGAAGATAGATTTTCTTCTTTAATAAAGTTTTTGATGAGGTTATTCCAATTTTCATTAAGAATGTGCTTTGTAATAGGAAAAGCTTTTGCACATGTATCTTCTATATTATTGAAAATCAAAGACTTATATATGTTTAATCTTTCTTGAGGAAAATTTTCACTATTTTCATCAGAATAAAGGGAAGTAAAAAAGCTCTTTAAAATATCAATGGACTTTTTCATATTTTTCTGCCAGTAGTTTTACTTTTTTGTATTCCTTTAATAACTCCTCATAAGGAGGAATATTATTATCTCTTTCTAACAAAATTGGTTTACTACCAAGTTTATAAAAAGTATACTCTGCAAGATTAAACACTTCTTCAGATACATTTTCTCCGTGAGTATCTATAAGCAAATCATCTTTTAGTTTTTTATGTCCTGCAATATGATAGTAGCTTATCCATTCTGGATTTAAACTATCAATAAAGAAGTATGGATTAAAATTATGGTTAACAGAGTTTACATAAACATTATTTATATCTAAGAGCAACTTACAATTTGAATTTTCTACAATATAAGAAATAAACTCTGTTTCTTCCATTTCTTTATACAAAACCAAATATGTAGATGCATTTTCCAAAGCTATTTGTCTGCCTAAAAAATCCTGAACAATTTTAATCTTTTCAACAATATAATCAGCAACCTCTATAGAAAAAGGCAAAGGCAAAAGGTCATATGTATTTTTTCCATTTAGTTTTGAAAAACTTAAATGTTCTGAGTATATTTCAATTTCATAGTAATCTAAAAAATCCTTTAACTCCTTCAAAAACTTAAAATCTAAGTCTTCAGGACTACCTATAGACAAAGATAATCCATGGCAAACTATAGGGAAATCTGACCTTATTTTTTCAAATAAACTTCTTAAATATCCCTGCTTTCTTATCCAGTTTTCAGGACAAACTTCAAACCAATTTGGTTTTTCTTCGTAGTTATATATCTCTTCAATAAATGAACTTCTTAATCCTAAACCTGCTCCTTGAATTACATCATTGCACCACATTTACCACAAGCCATCTCTTTTGATTTATCTTTAGACTTACCTTCACCTGCTTTTTCCAATATTTTTTGACATTCTTGCATTTCCTTCATCATTTCAGAGCCACACTTCATTTCTTTCATCATTTTTTTACATTCCTGAACTTTTTGTTTCATCTCTTTTCCACAAGTCATTTCATCTGCAGAAGCAAGAATATATCTGCTATCAGATACTTTTCCTTCATTAAAACTTACAACTTCATCAGCAATACTAGAAGCTGAAACACCTAAAATTGTAGAAACAACAACTGAAATTCCTTTTTTCATAGCAAAATCCTCCAAGATTATTACTATGCATTATAGTAAATTTAAAAAAAGGATTAGTCAAGAATAATTTTTGTTAAAATAAAAATCCATTTAAAGACTGATAGATTGAGGTAAAACTTGGATAAGATAATTATCCACGGTGCAAGGCAACATAATCTAAAAAATATAGATTTGGAAATTCCTAAAAATAAACTAGTTGTGATTACAGGGCCTTCTGGTTCTGGAAAATCGTCTCTTGCATTTGATACGATTTATGCAGAAGGACAAAGAAGATATGTTGAAAGTCTTTCTGCCTATGCAAGGCAGTTTTTAGGATTAATGGAAAAGCCTGATGTAGATAGTATAGAAGGACTATCCCCTGCTATTGCAATAGACCAGAAAACCACTTCAAAAAATCCCCGTTCAACTGTTGGAACAATTACAGAAATTTATGATTATTTAAGACTTTTATTTGCAAGAGTAGGAAAAGCTTACTGTCCTGAATGTAATTCACCAATAACTGCACAATCAGCAGAAGATATAGTGGAACAGATTTTAAAACTTCCTGAAAAAACAAAAATCCAAATACTTGCACCAATTATTAGAGGTAAAAAAGGGGAACATAAAGATATTTTTGATAAAATCCAAAAAATGGGTTATCCCCGTGTCAGGGTAGATGGAGAGGTTTATTTAATAGAAGAAGTTCCAAAACTTGAAAAAAATAAAAAACACACAATAGAAATTGTGGTAGATAGAATTGTTATAAAAGAAGGTATTAGAAGTAGATTAACCGATAGTATAGAGCAGGCTTTAAAACTTGGAGATGGGCTTGTTGTTATAAACAATTTATCTGAAAATAAAGATATTATTTTTAGTGAAAAGTTTGCCTGCCCTGAGCACGGATTTTCTATTGCTGAAATTTCACCTAGATTGTTTTCTTTTAACAGTCCTTATGGAGCCTGTCCTGAATGTAAGGGGTTAGGTGTAATTCATAAAATAGATATAGATAGGCTAATAGATAAAAATAGAGCAGTAATAGAGAGTTTTAGAATAAGCGAAAGTATTTATTTCAAATATATAAAAGGAATTATCTACGATATCATCTATTATCACGGGATAAATAAATTTACAAAATTTAAAGATTTACCAGACGAAGTTAAAGATGAATTACTACTGGAAATAATTCCACATTTAGAAAGAAAATACCTAGAAATAGAAAATGAAAAACAAAAGGCTGAATTAGAAAAATACATAAAAGAAGTTGTTTGTCCTGTTTGTCATGGGTCTAGGTTAAGAAAAGAGGCTCTTTACATACTTGTAAATGGTAAAAATATATGGGATGTTGTTAGATTAAATATAAGACAGGCATATGAATTTTTCTTGGACTATGAAAAAAAACCAAAAACTGAGAAAGAAAAAATAATTGCAGAAAAGATAGTTAAAGAAATTAAAGAAAGGCTTGGGTTTTTAATAGATGTAGGCCTTGAATACTTAACTTTAGATAGGACTGCCACAACCTTATCAGGAGGAGAAGCACAAAGAATAAGACTTGCAACACAAATAGGGTCAAAGCTAAGTGGAGTTTTATATGTTTTAGATGAACCATCTATTGGATTACATCCTAGAGATACAGAAAAATTAATTAATACTTTAAAAAGTTTAAGAGATTTAGATAATACAGTTATAGTCGTAGAACACGACCCTGAAACAATAGAAGAGGCAGACTATATAATAGACATAGGTCCTGGAAGTGGGGTATATGGAGGTCAAATCACGGCTATAGGAACGCCAGAAGAAATAAAAAATAATCCAAACTCTTTAACAGGAAAATACTTAAGTGGAAAGCTAAAAATCCCTGTTCCAAAACAAAGAAGAAAACCTGACCCTGAAAAAAAATTAATAATAAAAGGTGCAAAAGAGCATAATCTTAAAAATATAAATGTTGAAATTCCTTTAGGATTATTTGTTGCAATAACTGGAGTTTCTGGAAGTGGAAAATCTACTTTAATTTACGATATTTTGTGGCAAGCTTCTAAAGAAAGATTTGGATACAGAGTAGATTACATAGGGAAACACGATAAAATAGAAGGTTGGGAATATATAGATAAAGTTATAAATGTAGACCAGTCACCAATAGGAAGAACCCCCCGTTCTAACCCTGCAACATACACAAAAGTATTTGACCACATTAGAGCCTTATTTGCTGCAACTCCTGAAGCGAAATTAAGGGGATACACACCAGGAAGATTTTCTTTTAATGTAAAAGGGGGAAGATGTGAAGCCTGTAAAGGAGATGGTGTTGTAAAGATAGAAATGCACTTTTTACCAGATGTTTATAT
>WFXI01000014.1 GCA_015490675.1 Hydrogenothermaceae bacterium | reverse complement strand
GTAGTTGGTAATATTTTTAAATTTCCAGAAAGTTTTAAACCAGGAATTACATTTGCCTTAAAAAAAGTTTTAAGAATTGCAATTGTATTTTTAGGATTTAGGTTAACATTTCAAAATGTAATGGAAGTTGGATTAATTGGACTGATAGTTGATACTATAATGCTTGTTGGTACATTTTTACTTGGTGTATGGGTTTCTAGAAAGATATTTGGCTTAGATGATAAAATGTCTTATCTTATATCTTCTGGTAGCTCAATTTGCGGGGCTTCTGCAGTTTTAGCAACTGCTCCTGTTGTAAAAGCAGAAATGCACCATGCAGCAATGGCAGTTGCCACAGTTACTATATTTGGGACTATTTCTATGTTTGTATATCCAATTATTTATAAAGCTGGATTACTACCAGGTTTTGATGACATTTTATACGGAATTTGGGTTGGAGCCTCTGTTCACGAAGTAGCACAGGTTGTAGCTGCTGGTTTTGCAATTTCTGAACCTGCAGGAAACACAGCTACAATTGCTAAATTAACAAGAGTTATGATGTTGGCACCTTTATTAATAGTCCTAAGCTTTTATCTAGCAAAAAAACAAGCTACACATGGAACAGGAACAACATTAAGAGATATTCCTATACCTTATTTTGTTTTTGGTTTTATTGCTATGGTAGGGGTAAATTCTTTAAATATAATTCCACAAAACATTGTTTCTTCAATAAATTATATAGATGGATTTCTTTTAACTGTTGCAATGGCTGCAATGGGTATGGAAACAAACATTAATAAAGTAAAAGGCGTTGGTATGAAACCAATTTATGCAGCAGCTATTTTATTTGTATTTTTACTTGTTGGTGGAGCGATTGTTGTGAAATTAGTTCATAATATACTTGCATAAGATTATTTAAAGCATATATTTAATATGCCAACAGAATATGGGGGCGATTCGGGTTCGACGGGAACGGTTACGCTGGGTAAGCAGGCCGGAGAAGGATACTCCGTAAAAAACCAACAAACAACAATTCCCGAACGCGAAATCGCTCTCGCTGCTTAATTAATGCAGCGACGTCCTCCTAAGCTTGCCCGTGGGCTTAGGAAGGGCGATAGATACACGGGATAGGAAGATGCTGACCGCCCTGTAGGCATCTTCCGAAATTTTACAGGGCTTGCCTGTGGATACCCTGCCTGTGGGGTCGCCACAGGTGAAATAACAAACACAGGCTAAGCCTGTAGAAAGCCCATGCAACGGCCGTTCTCGGACAGGGGTTCGATTCCCCTCGCCTCCACTAAAATTGTAAAATAACTTTAAATTTTCCCTTTTCTATATTTATTTTTAGATTCCATCCTAATTCATGAGAAAGTTTCTTGACTATGGATAATCCTAGACCTATTCCTCTTTGACTTTCTTTGTAGTATCTATCAAATAATTTATCAGGATTTTTTATTTGTGGACTTGAATTTTCTATTATCATTTGATTATCTTTTAAAATTACCTCAACATATCCATCTTTTATATTATGTTTAAATGCATTAGATAACAAATTAAAAACTATTCTTTCGACAGCATCCTTATTTGCTTTGATAATTTTATTTTCCAAATTCGTTTTAAGTTTTATACTAGGATATAGAACTGTTAATGTTTTTAATTCTTCTTCTATAATTTGTTTTAAATTTATTTCTTCTTCTGCTTTTTTTGTTTCTTCCAAAGCTGTTCTTAGATTTTTGTAAATGTTTGATAACTGTTTAACTGCTAATTCTAACATGGATATGTCTTCATCATTGGGATATTTTAATTTTAAAAGCTTAAGATTAACTAATATACTCATAACAGGAGTATTAATATCATGGATTATATCTTTTACTGTTTCATTTAAAATGTTTATAGCTTTTCTTAAAGGTCTAGTTGTATATATTGCAAAAAGAATAGATAAAATAAAAATGATAATTCCAATGTTAAAATAAAGGATATATAAAGTTTTAACCTTAGAATTTAGATATTCAAAGAACTCTTTTTTTGGGTAAATAATTTTCAAAACTTCTGTCTTAACTTGTGGTATAGGAACATACATATAAAACTCTTTATCATTTTCTTCAAGTTCATAAAAAGGTAAGTTGTCTCCTGGGTTTATTGATACCAAATCTAAAGAGAACTTTTCTCCTTTAAAGCTTAATGCAAAGTTTTTCATTTCTAAAAATAAAAGTTGTTTTTGCTCTAAATATATACTTTTATAATGGAAATAAAAAATAACAAAAACCAAACTTATTATGCTAATAAAATATAAAAGAAAAGCTTTAAAAAAAGCTTCCTTTTCATATTTACTTTTGAAAAATTTAACTTTAATTTTCATCTTCTAACAGATATCCCATACCCCTAATTGATTTTATATTAAGACCTGTTTTTTTCTTTAATTTTGATATGTTAACCCTTAAAGCTAAAGAGGAAGGATTATGCATAACTTCGTATAATCTTTCTTTAGGAACAATTTTACCTTTGTTTTCTAATAAAGTTTTTAAAATTTTAAATTGAACTTCCCCTAATTCTAAAACTTTTCCGTTTTTATAGACTGTATTACCTTTTATTAAAATGTCTTTATATTTTATTTCTTCATCATCTTTTTCTATATCTGATAGTTTAGAATTCAATCTAACCTTTATTCTTACTAATAGTTCTTCAGGATCAAAAGGCTTTTTAATATAATCTTCTGCACCTGAACTAAAGCCTTTTACTATAGTCTGAGTATCTCTCAAAGCACTTATAAAAATAGTAGGAGTTTTATCATCTGCAAATCTTAAATCCTCTAAGAGTTCTATACCACTACCATCTTTTAAGTTAATATCAAAAATGTATAAATCATACTTATTTTCAAATGTTTTATCCCCAGCTTCATAATAGCTTTTTGCTATATCTACATCATATCCATGTAATGTTAAAAATTTGGCGAGGGATGTGGCAAGAATCACATCATCCTCGACCAAAAGTATTCTAGGTTTCATCTTTAGAACCTAACCCCAAATTTTGTAAAAATGGAGTGATCTATTGCAATGTCATTTAAACCATAACTATAACTTAAAGTGCCGTAATATTTTCGTGTGAAATTATATAAGCCAAAATAAGTAAGCTGATACCTAAATTTTTGAGAAACAGAGGAAGATACTCCATCTAAAGATAAACTACTGTAAAACCTTTTTGTAAGTTGATATCCTGCACCAATAGAAAAAGCATCTGTATCTTTTAGATTTGGATTTCCTTTAAATGTATGTCCATAATAAATGAAATAGTCATCTTTTCCTCTAATGTAATCAAAACTTATAGATGGAGTATAGTCAAAATACCCATCACTAAACCTATCTTCTCCAGTTGGAACTTTAGTATTAAGTCCAACTGTTGTATATAAGTTTTTTATAGAAAAAAAGGAATAACTTAAATATAAAAAGCTATCACCAAGACCACCATCCTTAACTACACTATCATATAAATAGTAATTAGTAGACCAAGAAACATAAAAGCCTTTATAGGCATAAGCTATAGAAGCTGCAGAATATGTGGAGTCATTTGATTTTTCAGTGTTGTAACCTAAACCAACTTTAAAGTAGAACTTACCTT
Source organism: Hydrogenothermaceae bacterium (assembly GCA_015490675.1). Lineage (GTDB taxonomy): Bacteria > Aquificota > Aquificia > Aquificales > Hydrogenothermaceae > Hydrogenothermus. The sequence goes on along the minus strand of WFXI01000014.1, from coordinate 4,026 downwards.
TTCTTCCAGATTGCTGTTCTTGACCTACTTTCCCTATAGGACATCCATCCTGTCCTACAATTTGATCAAAAGGAGTATTTGGACATTTATCTATAGAGTCATCAACTCCATCTAAATCACTATCTGTAAATGCAAATGCAAATGTTGAAGAAACTAATAGTGCCCCTAATAGTTTTTTATATTTTTTCATCTTTTTCCTCCATATTTCATTTTGTTATTATATTTAGAAGAAAAAAGGGAGCTTAAGCTCCCATTGTTGCCGGCAACTACCCTAGGGATTGGGGCTTATTAGTCCCAATCTCTTCCATGTCTTTCTTCATATTCTCTTTCTACTTCTCTTTCTTCTCTTTCTTGATATCTAAAGTTAGATCTTTCTTGGAATTCTGATTTTCTTTCTTCTAGCTCATGTTCTCTTTCCATAAGTTTTTCCTGAGCCATTCCAGCATGTTCATTTCTGTCTTCCATTTCCATTTCATGTTCATAAGTTTTTTCCATATCAACATAATGTTCTGATTTTTCTTCTCTACCTTCATGCAGTTCATCCATAATTTCTTTCATTATTTCATGTCTTTCTTCAGCAGAGAGTTCTCTTAACTTCATTTTAAGTTGGTTCATATAAATGTATCTTTCAGATTCAGGAGCATTTTTTATTTGCTGGATAATAGTTTGGATATCTGCTGGTAAAGTACCTCCTGCACTTGCTCCAACCTGAACATCAACTTGTGTAGAAGTTCCCTGATTTTGAACATCTACTGACACATTTGTTCCACTACCTTGGTTTTGAGCTGCAAAACCTACCCCAACAAAACCTAAAGTCAAGATCCCAGATACTAATAGTTTTTTCATCTTCATGATACTTACCTCCTAAAAAAGTTTTATTTTTTACTGATAAAAGTATATAAAAGTAAAGTTAACTGAGTGTTAACTGTATGAATTGAAGAGAAAAAAAGAGGAGAGAGGGAAGAAAAGAAAGGGGATATAAAATCTTAGATTTTTATCTAATCTTCCATTGTAGCTGTACAGTTTTCATCATAAATAGCTTCCCAACCTGCAGGAGTTTTAAATACCCTAATACATTTAATTTTTCTATTTTCATCTAATTCAAACCAGTGTCTAGTTCCCGCTGGAACAACAATTAAATCTCCAGCTTCGACCCAAACTTCAACTACTTCTCCATCTAGTTTTAAAGGGAATACTCCACTTCCATCTACAACAAATCTTACTTCATCATCAACATGATGATGCTCTCTCTTGAATTTTTCTAAAAGTGCTTCTAAGTTAGGTGTTTTTTCAGATAAAACTACTATATCCTCTGTAATATACCCTTTTTCTTTTTTTAGCTTCTCTAGTTCTTCTTTATAAGCATCTATAATAGCCTGTTGTTCTTCTTCTGTTAATTCATAATTTTCAATCAAATGTTTTGGTAATCTATCAACTCCCCATCTATCGTATAATACTCCATATTTGGCTAAAAAGTTTTTTATCTCTTCTGGATTTTCTATTACTTTTCCACTGCTTTTAAAAACTAATCTTGGCATTTTTATACCTCCAAACTTTTATTTAATATTATTTTAATCTAGTTTAAGGAGTATTTCTTATGAAGTTATCCACAGGTTATCCACAACTTATCCACAAGTTATCCACAACCTAAAATTATCATTTGAGCCTTTAATATCAATAATAAGAGAAGTTATCCACATAGTTATCCACAAAAGTTATCCACAACCCCCTGTGGATAACTCAAAAATCCTGTGGATAACTCAAAAATAAAGCCAAGTTATCCACAATATACCCTGAGTTATCCACAAGTTATCCACAGGTTATCCACAACTTATCCACAAGTTATCCACAACCTGTAAAATCAATCAAAGTATTGATATACAAGGATTAGAAAGAAATTTTAAAAAGTTATCCACAGAAAATGCAGTACTATTATTATTTTTATTATTAAAAATTAATTAATTAAAATAAAAAAAAGAAAAAATTAAAAAGCTAAACTTTGAATAGAATTACAAACTTTGTCCATTTTCCATATTCACTTTCAACAAAAATGTTTCCATTGTGGCTTCTAATTATTTTATAAACCATAGGCAATCCTAGACCTGTTCCTTTCTGTTTTGTTGTGAAAAACGGTTTAAATACTTTTTCTAGGTTTTCCTTTTTTATACCGACTCCATTGTCTTCAATTTCTAGAACTACAAACTTTTCGTCGTTTTCTTCTTTTAAATATGTTGATATTTTTACAAATTTTTCTTTTTGATTTTTTTCTTTAACTGCATCTAAAGAATTTAGTAGCATATTAAACAAAACTTGTTTAATCATATTTTTATCAAATTTAAATTTAGGAATATCCCCAAGATTTACAATTAGTTTTACATTTTCATAATCAAAGTCATCTTTCAAAAGTTTTACAGCGTGTTTTATTTCTTCATTTAAATCATTTAACTCAAATTTTGGCTCTAATAGTTTTGAGAAATTTAAAAAAGATACAGTCATTTCATTTAATCTGTTTACTTCGTCTTTTATTACGCTAGAAAACTCTTTAACTATCTCATTATTTATATTTTGTTTCATATAACTTGCCGCATTTCCTATTGCATACAAAGCATTTTTTATTTCGTGAGCGATTTTTGCACTCATTTCTCCCATTGTTGCCATACAATTCAGAGCTTCTCTTTCTTTATAAGCTTCTTCTAGTTTATGAAGATAGTCTTTTAAAGATGCAATCATTATGCAAAAACTAAAGTAAAGCTCTTCTATCTCATCTTTAGCTAATTGCTGATATTTTTCACACTTAACACATTCTTTTATTGCTTTTTCTCCAAGTTTATCTAAATCTTCCTGTGGATTTTCCGAAACTATCCAGCATTTTTCTGCGATTTTTTTAGGGCAACTTTTATCTTTTTCAATTTTTAAAGGTTTATCTAATATCTTTGCTTGCTTAAAGTCTTTTGTTGTTATATCAAATATCTTTTCTTTTAAATCAATAAGAGGTTTTATTATTGTTCCTGTTATTAGAAAAGTTCCAATAAATGATGCTATTATTACGAATAGAGTGATTGTAATACCTTGAATAATAAAGGATATTATTTCATTATCTACATTTTGTTTTATAAGGCTCTGGTCGTATTTAACAATAACATATCCTAAAGTATCTCCATTTATTTGAACTTTATAAAATAAATTTGTCAAAGGATAATTATTATTTATGATTAAAATTTTATCCGTATTGCTAAAGACCTTTGTTGTTTCTTTATCTAATTTACCTATATAATCCCAGTTATTACTACCTATTACCTTTCCTTCTTTAGACAACACTAAAATTTCTTTAACTGCTGGAATTTCTTTTATTTTTTGAATCATTTCATCTATTTTGTCTAATCTATTTACAACAAAGCTTTCTTTATAGCTTTCTACAATACTTTTTATAGTTTCTATTGTAGAGTTGTTTTTCTCTTTTACAAGTTTTTTTTCAAAAATAATTGTGGTTAAAAGAATTGCCCCAAATAAGAGGGCAAGTATGTAAATTGAAACTGCTAGTGAAGCTTTCCATTTTATTGAGAATTTTTTCATTTTAATATTGGATATAGGCTTAATATATTTTTATAGTTTCTTATAATTTCTAAATCTTTTTTATTTACTTTAACAAAGCCATCTATGCCTATTTTTTGTAAAATTTCTTTTTTCTTTAAGGAAAATAGAGCAATTTTTAAATTTCCCTTTTCTGGAAAATCTTTTTTTATAAAAAGAATATACCTTGGAACATAAGGGGTTTTTATTAATATTCTTAGTTTCCCTTTTGAATATTTATCAAAACTTTCTTCGTTTACTCCTGCTCCATCTGCAAAACCTGCAATTACATTTAATATAGCTCCTTTATCTGTTCCAGAACTCCACAAATCTAATAAGTCTTCGTGTTTTATCCCTATTTGATAAAGCACATAAAGGGGCATAATTGCATTGCTTGCACAAATTGAACTTCCAAGGGTTAAGGTTTTTCCTTTTAAATCTTTGATAGATTTTATT
>WFXI01000013.1 GCA_015490675.1 Hydrogenothermaceae bacterium | reverse complement strand
TATTTTACAAACAGTGAATATCCTACTTTGATTATTACATCTTTATCTTCTAAATCGTAAAGAAATTTTTCTGCATCCTCTATTTCTGTAAAATCTAAGGCAATAGCAAGTTCAGGCATTTAAAGTTCTCCAATATCAATTTTCGTGCCAAAATATATAAATATAGATTTAGGTGTATGTCAAGTTTATAATTTTTCTGTTTACAGACCATTTAGGAGAAATATATGCATACAGAAGACCTAAAAAACAAAAAGACTATTCTTTTTATAACTATAGTTTTAAATCTGATAATTGTTGTTTCTCAAATAATAGCAGGTATTTATAGTCATTCAATTGCCTTAATTACAGATGCAGTTCATAATTTTCAAGATGTTGTTTCTCTTATCATTGCTTATATTGCAATCATTTTTATGGTGAAAAAACCTACTCCCAAAATGACTTTTGGATATAAAAGAGCAGAAAGTCTAGCAGGCTTTGTGAACTCTGCAGTTTTAATTGGAGCAATTTTATTAATTATAATAACAGGTATAGAAAGACTTATATTTCCTCAGCCAGTAGAAAGTTTAGTTGTTATTATAGTTGGAGGAATTGCATTTATAGTTAACTCTGTATCTGCATATTTACTAGGGTTTCATTCTCATAGCCATGATGACCATCATCACCATAACCATGGAGAAGACCTTAATATAAAAGCTGCATATTTACATTTATTTAGTGATGCTGTAATATCCTTAGGTGTAGTTTTAGGTGGTATTGCTATGTACTTCTTTTCTGTTTATTGGGTTGACCCTGTTTTATCAATTATTTTTTCTCTTTATATTTTGAAAGAAACTATTCCTGTGTTTAAAAAATCTTTAAGGATTTTAATGGAAGGTGTTCCTGAAGAATTTAATAATGACTTAGTTTTAAAAGAATTAAAGTCTTTTCCAGATGTCTTAGATATACACGATATTCATATTTGGGCACTATCTTCTAAAGATATTTATTTAACAGGGCATATCATTGTTAATGATAAAGAAATTTCAAAGTTAGAAAATTTAATAAAACAAATAGAAGAAAAACTTTCAAGGTTTGGGATAAATCATATTACAATCCAGTTTGAAACAAAAAACTTTAACTGTGAGATAAAACACTAAAAGGGGAGAAAGCTCCCCAAAAAAGTTTACTTTTTAGATTTGTTTAATAATAAAGTTGTTATAGTCCTAACAGGAAATCCAGTTCCCCCTTTTGGATGATAATACCAACCTGAAGTTGTATGAGCAGGTCCAGCAATATCTATATGAACCCAAGGTGTTTTTTCAGGAACAAATTTCTCAAGGAATAAACCTGCAGTGATAGCACCTCCATATCTAGATTTACCTATGTTATAAACATCTGCATTTGGAGGCTTAATATCTTCTCTTAGCATATCGTTAAATGGTAGTTGCCACATCCATTCTCCAGTTTTTTTAGAAGTTTCTAAAACTTCATTTATAGCTCTTTGATTATTTCCCATTACTCCTGCAGTGTATTCACCTAAGGCAACAACACAGGCTCCAGTTAAAGTTGCCATATCTATAATTAAATCTGGGTTTTGCTCTGAAGCGTAGCATAAAGCATCAGCTAATGTAAGTCTTCCTTCTGCATCTGTATTTCCTACTTCAATAGTAACACCATTTTTAGCAGTTAAAATATCATCTGGTCTGTAAGATTTTCCATCTGGCATATTTTCTGCTGCTGCGATAATTCCGTGGACTTCTATACCTTCAGGTTTTAATTCTCCTAATGCTTTAAATATTCCTAAAACTGCACAGGCACCAGATTTATCTGATTTCATCCATCTCATATAATCTCCAGGTTTTATATTTAATCCACCACTATCAAATGTTAATCCTTTTCCAACAAGTGCAACTTTTTCTTTAGGGTTTTTGCCTTTGTAAATTAAATGTATAAATCTTGGAGGATTTGCACTTCCTCTAGCAACTGCTAGATATGCACCCATTCCCATTTTTTCGCATTCTTCCTCATCGTAAATCTTAACTTCAAAGCCATACTCTTTTGCTAAATCTTGAGCTATTTCTGCAAGTTTTTCTGGATTTATAACATTTGGAGGAGTATTTACTAAATCTCTTGTGAAGTTTTGGGATTCTGCAAGGATTTTTCCTATTTTTGCTTTTTCTTCTGCTTTTGATTTATTTTTTCTTGAGACCCTTAAAACTAAAGTTTTAACTTCAAAATTGTCTTTTTTAGATTTATACTTATCAAATTTATAGCCACCTAAAATTGCTCCTTCAACAAATGCCTGTGCAAGCTCATCTTCATTTTCTTTTACTTGTGAAGCAAATTCATTTACATCAATTAAAATCTTGGAAGCATTTATATTTTTAGAAAATCTAACTGCAGAAGAAGCAACTCTTCTAGCAATATCTAAATCTGCATCTTTTTTTGAACCAGCACCAATCAAAATAATGTATTCTGCCTTTAGATTTCCAAAAGTTGGCACTGCTAATGTTTTTCCAATAGAACCATCAAATTTTTGTTGCTTCTTTAATTTAGATATTCCACCATTTAGAGCTTCATCTAGCTGTTTTAATTCGCCTTCAAATTTCTTTGTTTCCTTGAATATTGGAATAAATAAAGCATCAACTTTAGAAGTAGAAACTTTTCCACTTGTTATTTTTATATCCATTTTCTTCACCTCATTTTTATTATTATTTTTTCAAATTATACTACCTTTACAAAACAATGTGAATTAAGGGTAAAATATTTTAATTCAAAGAAAATTTAAATCTGGAGAGTTAATGAACGAAAAAATTGTATGCGTTTACCATAAAAATTGCACCGATGGAACAACAGCTGCAGCAGTTTTGCTAACAAAATTTCCAAATTGCAAACTTTTCCCTTTTGAACATAAATATAAACCTGAGGATTTTGAAGAATTTTTAAAAGAAATAGATGCAAATACTATTGTTTATATTGTAGATTTTGCATTTCCTGAGGAAGATAGCGAAAAAATCATAAAAAAAGCAAAAAAAGTAGTTAATATAGACCATCATATTGGAGTTTATGAGACATTAAAGAAATTAGCAAGTAAGTATGAGAATTTTGAATATGTTTTTAATAATGATATGTCTGGAGCTTCTTTAACTTGGAAGTACTTTTATGGTGAGCCTATACCTAAATTAATAAAACTTGTAGAAGATAAAGATATTTGGAAATGGGAGTTTGGTGACGAAACGAAAGATGTAAACTCATTTTTATTTATGTATACAAATAAACCTGAGGAAGTTAAAAGGTTAATAAATGCAGAAATAAATAAATTGCTAGAAAAAGGCAAAGTAATATCTGAATACACTGATTATTTAATTAACTTTTTTATAGAAAAAGCAAAGCCTACAATTTTACGAATAGATAAGTATAAGGTAAAAGGTTTTAATACTGGATTATTTCAATCAGAAATAGGAAACATTTTATCTAGCCAGCTTGGAGAGGCTGTTGCATTATTTAATATAAATGGAGATTTTGTAAAAATTAGCTTTAGAAGTTGTGAAGGGCAAAATCCAACAGCTTTAGACCTTGCCAAAAAACTAGGTGGTGGAGGCCATAAACACGCAGCAGGAGCAGGTATCTACTTACATCAGTTTTGCAATATTATTGAGTTTGGAGGAGAAAACGGCAATGGATAAAAATTTTGAAAATTTATCAACTAAAGAAAAAATAGTTAAAATAGCTGCTGAAATAATAGTAAAAGAAGGGCTAAGAAAATTTACTGCAAAAAATATAGCTTCAAGACTTGGTATGACTGATGCTGCAATCTTTAAGCATTATAGTTCTATGGATGACATTATTATGGCAATCATTAATGATTATGTTTCCAGATGCTCAAGAAGTGCTGAAGTTGGTATAGCAAGAGGGAAAACAGTAGAAGATAAACTAAGACAGGTTTTAAAAGCTCATATTGAAGTTCTAGAAGACACAAAAGGAGCTGTTCCGATCCTTTGTTTTGATTTTTCAAGGTCTGATAAGAGAAAGTTTACAAAGATATTACATTCCTTTGTTCAGGATTATAAGAAGAAATTAGCAAAAGTTATTGAAGAAGGACAAAAGGAAGGAGTTATACGAGAAGATATAAACCCTGAAGATGCAGCTATGTTTTTCTTAGGTTCTATTCAGGCTAAAGTGTTTGC
>WFXI01000012.1 GCA_015490675.1 Hydrogenothermaceae bacterium | reverse complement strand
TCCCCAGTTAACTTATAAGCTAGTTCTGATATTTTCTTTGCAGATTTTTCTGAGCGAAATACTCCTAAAAATATTGCGTATTTGTATACTTTTTTTGGCTTTTTTATTTCTTGTTTATTTATTTTCTTTTGTTGTCTTTTATTATTTTCTTCCTTTTGGGCTATAAGTTTTGTTTCTTTCTTGTTTAAAGTTGAATTTCTTTTATTTTCTGATATAGTTTCTGCTCTACATTCGCCAACTATTAATCCAGAAGCTCCTTCACATTTTTCTTTTTTTTCAAGCAAACTAGGATTTGTTTTGGCTGTTTGGATAATTTTTTTATCTTTTTCTTTTATTTGTTTTATTTCTTCAATAACTTTAGGATTAATTTTTGTTATTTCTTTACTCTTATTTTCTTCATTGTTAACTAATTTAGTTAATTTATCTGCTTCAGAAACTATAATATAAGAAGCTCCTGAAACAGCAACAACTGTTCCAATGAGTGGAACTACAACTTTTTTCTTTTCAAAATATAAAGATGTAACTAACCTTTTATCCTTTAATTTATCTAATATTTCTATAATTTCTTTAATTCTACCACCAGTTTTTTTATAAATATACTTTAAAGCTCCTTTGGTAAAGTGAACACTTATACCATTTTCAGATGTATAGTGTTTTACAAAGTCTTCAAATTCTTTAAAATTTTGCAGTGGTTTTAGCTCTAAAATAAAATTAAGGGCTGCTCTTATAGATTTAAACTTAAAGGAATTTAATTTTTGCTTGAGATTTCTATTTCCAACAAATATTACATTTAAAGTTTTATTGGTTAAGTAGTATTTAAAAACTTCTCTAAAATCATCTAGAGACAAGTTTTGTGCATCATCTATTACAAGAATTGTATAATCATCAAGATAAAGGTCTGCTAGATATTCTCTTATATCTTCTATATCTGTCGCAGATATGTAGTTGTAATCATAGATAAATTCTTCTTCTAATAGTTTTCTTATAAAATATGTTTTCCCAACACCATTTTCTCCGTATAAAACGCCTATAAACTTATCGTTTAAAAAGCTTCTAATTAGTATATATACTGGCTTATTACTTTCTGAAACAAAAAAGCTTGGATTAACCATTTTTCTACTCTAAAACATGTTTTTCTGTAATTACACAGTAAAAATCTCCTGTAAATATAACTGCATCTTCTTGATTAAATCCGTTAACTTTTACTAAATACTTATTTTCATTTTTTTCTAAAACTTTGCTTCTAAATATAATTTCTTCTCCTACTTTTGCAGGTTTTATAAATTTAACTTCGGCTTTTGCTAAAACTACATTTGGATGATTTACTGTAAGCATTGCACAGTAATCTGCTCCTCCAAATATAAAGCCTCCGTGCACAAGTCCTTTTTCGTCAGCTTTCATATTTTCTGTTAATTTTAGCTTTACTACTGCAAATTCTCCATCTTGAATGGCAATAGGTGTTCCACAAAGCTCTTGATTTATTTCTTTATGAGTTTTTATTTGCATTTTTTACCTCATAAGTTGTTTTATTCCTTCATTTGTATAATTTATCGTAGATAAAATTGTAAATAAAGTAGCTAAATATATTGTAATATTTACTAAATACATAGGAATAAATAAAATATTGGCAACTAAAATAACAATTATAGATGCAATTTGAAAAAATGTTGTTAATTTACCAAACAAAGATGGATTTATTTTTACTCCACCTTTTAGAAAATATATTAAAATTGCTCCTGCAACTAGATAAATATCTCTACTGATTACAATTACAACATACCAGAATGGAAATTTTACTTCTAGGCTAGAAGTGTAGATAAAAACAAAACTAGTTATAAGTAGTGCTTTATCTGCAATAGGGTCTAATATTTTTCCTAGATATGTTATTTGGTTTAATTTTCTTGCTAAAAATCCGTCTAACGCATCTGTAATTCCTGCAAGGATAAATACAAGTAAAGCATACAAAGGCTTGTTATATCCAATAAAAATTACAAAAACAGGAATTAAAAATATCCTTGTGATAGTAAGCCAGTTAGCAATTCCTATTCCGATTTTTTACCTCTGATTTTTTCCGCTATTTTAGTTGTTGATATATCGTAAACAAAATCTATTGTTATAACTTTTCCTCCATAGCTTTGGACAAAATCTGCCCCAACAATATTTTCTATAGTATAGTCTCCTCCTTTTACTAAAACATCTGGTTTAACCTGTTTTATTAAGTCTTCTGGTGTATCTTCCTCAAAAACAATAACTAGGTCTACTGGTTTTAAAGCCTGTAAAACTTTTTTTCTATGCTCTAATTTGTTAATTGGTCTATCTTTTCCTTTTAGTCTTCTTACAGAACTGTCAGAATTTAGCCCAACTACCAAGACATCTCCAAGTGCTTTTGCTTTCTCTAAATAATCAACATGTCCAGCGTGGATAATATCAAAACATCCATTTGTGAAAACTATTTTTTTTCCTTCTTCTCTCCAATTTTCTATTTTCTCTTTCCAGTTTTCCATTTAGTTTTCCTCTTTTGGAATTAGCAAAATGTAAATTATTAAAAACACAGGAAAGGATATAAGTATATAAAGATAATTTTTTTCTAGTAATGAAAAAACAAAACCTATTACCATAGGTAAATGTCCTAAAATCAATGGAATTTTAAAATTTTCATAAATTTTTCGTTTTACCTTTAAAAACATAATATAGAAAATAACAAATGCCGAAGCGGATATTAAAGATATAGCCAAATTTGAGACATCTTTTAGAGGTGATTTTCCTAAAATCACAATAAGTAATGCAGGATAAATAATACTACTAAAAAGCCCTATAAAGTATAATCTTCTTAGTTCAAATATATTTTTCATTTTCTAGCTTTTGTTTTAAGTTTTCAAAATTTTCCATAATATCTTCAAAGTCTGATAGTAGTTTTTTTGCAAAAGGTGTAAGTTTTGCCCCTCCTTTTTCTTTTCCTCCTCTAAATGTTTCAACAATTTTTTGTCCTGTTCTTTTTTCCATAGCCTTTATGTATTCAAGAGCTTTTTTGTAAGAAATTCCTAATTTTTCAGAAGCTTTTTTTATAGAGCCTGTTTTTTCTATTTCTCTAAGTAGTTTATCTCTTCCCATTCCTATGATAATATCACCATCTTTTTCAATCCAAAGCTTATACTTAATTTGTGTATTGCTCATATTCCAAAATACCAGCTTTTTATAATATCTCCAAAGAATAAATATATTACTCCAGCTATAGAAAGATAAGGTCCAAACGGAATTTCAAATTTTGCTTTATCTTCTGATTTATTTAGATACGCTAAAGTTAGACCAGCAATAACTCCTAAAAGAGAACCAAAAAATATTACAAATAAGCTTCCAAACCAACCTAAATAAGTGCCAAGAAATGCAAGTAATTTAACATCTCCCATTCCAAGTCCTTCTATGCCTCTAAATTTTAGATATAAATAAGCTATAGCAAACAAGAATCCTGCTCCAACAAAACTACCCAATAGAGCATCAATTACAGAAAAATCTACTCTAATCCCTGCATAAATTAAACCAGATAAAAAGCCAATTAAATTTAGCTCATCAGGAATAATTTTAAAATCTAAATCTATAAAGCTAATTGCTATAACAAGTGCTAAAAACACAAAATTAAAAGCAAAATCTATAGTTAATCCCCACTTTAAATAAGATATACTTGCAGATATACCTGTTAAAAACTCAACTATCGGATATCTCAAAGAGATAGGAGTTTTACATTTACTACATCTTCCTCTTAAAGCCACATAAGAAGCTATAGGAATATTTTCATACCATCTTATTTTATGACCACATTTTGGACAGTGAGAAGAAGGGAAAACAATAGACATATCCCTAGGTAGTCTATAAATTAAAACATTTAAGAAACTCCCTATTATTGCACCAAAAGCAAAAATAAAAATAGCTATTAAAAGGTTATTATCCATTTTTACTATTTTCTTGTTCTTGATTTTCTAAAGAGTTTGCATATTCTTCAATATCTTTTTTTAGTTGTGACCCCTTTTTAATTAAGTATATAAACTGAAAAACACTAAAGCCAAAAATTACAGCTAATATTCCTCCTATTCCTGCAAAGAAACCAGCAATAAATACAGCAATTAATGGAACAGGAAATCTTATAAATGAAGAAAAAATAATTTTGCTTTTGTCAGATTTATATGCATTTACACTTTTCCAAAGGTGTGTAAAATAAAATCCTCCAGCTATCAGTCCAACTACGAAGAATAAAATATAGAGTAGTATTTGCGACATAGAATATTTACCTTACAAAAATTAATCCTATATATAATTTTATAACATTAAACATATTCAGGTTTTTCTATTTTCTTTTTCTTCTTTTTCTTTTTAGATTTTTTAGGGAAGATTAACTGTGCTAATTTTGGTGCAAATTGAGCAAAAACAATACCTATAGAAGCCATCACTAAAACATATATACCAACCAATGGAATATATTCAGGTTTTGCAAATTTAGACATAACAATAGAGAATTCTCCTCTGTTTATTATAGAAAAACCAACAATAGCAGAGGCTTTTTTAGAAAGACCAGTTAATTGTCCTCCTATAAAACCAGTTAAGAATTTACCAATTATAGAAAGAACAATTATTAAAACTAGTGCAAATAAAAGTTTATTATCAAAAGATACAGATGAAAACTGTATTGATGCTCCAAAGAACATAAAGAATAATGCTACAGCAAGGTCTTTTATAGAATATAAAGCTTTTTCAATTTCTTCTTCTTTTCCTGCTTCTGCCATTAAAACGCCAACTAAAAATGCTCCAAGAGCTTCAGATAATCCTATATACTGTGTAAATCCAGAAGCTAAAACTACAATACCAAAAGCAAATAAGATGAATATATCTTCGCCAATAAAACTATCTATAAATTTATTTAGTTTATCCTTAAAGAAATGACTAATGAGCCAAATAATAATGAAAACTACAAATATCTTTAAAAATATAAGATTTATTTGCATTAAAGAAAAGTTACTTCCACTTGAAAAAGAAGAAATTATTGCAAGTAAGACAGGGGCAACAATATCCTCAAAGACCATTAAACCAAGGATTAATTCTGTTTCAGGGTTAGCAATTCTATGATTATCAACAATTATTTTAGTTGTAATCGCAGAAGAAGAAGCATAAGCAATTCCGCCTGCAAGTAGTGCACTGTATAAGTCAAATCCTAAAAGCTTTATAGTTGCAAATACAACGACAAACCCAAAGAAAAAATCTAAAAGACCAACTATCCAGATTTTTTTTCCTGTTTCTATAGCCCTTTTAAAGTTAAACTCAAGTCCAAGGTAGAAAAACAGTAGAACAATCCCTATCTCACTAAACTTTTCTATTACTTCTTCTTGGTGAACTATATTACCTAAAATAAGCCCTGCAAATATAAAAAATATGATTGTTGGAAATCTAATTAACTTTCCAATATATCCAGAAATAAAAAGAATTATGCTAACTATTCCAAAAAGAAGTAGAAAAGGAAAATGAAACTCATTATGCATTTACACCGAACTCCTTGAAGAATTTCTCAATCTGGTCTCTAGAACCTATTAGAACTAAAATATCACCTTCTTTTATTACTTCATCTGGTAAAGGATTTGTAATTGTCTCATCTCCTCTGATTATGGATATAACAGTAGCTCCAGTTTTTTTTCTAATTTCTAATTCTTTTATTGTTTTTCCTGCTATTGGTGAGCCTTTTTCAACTTTAAACCACTCTATAGCTAGGTTTTGTAAGAAAAGTTCTTTGTCTTTTTCCATTTCTGGTTTAAAGTATGCACCCATTAAAACAGAACCAAGCTGATTGGCTTCTTCTTCAGTTAAAACTATGTCACAAAGAGGGTCATCATAGTCGTCTTCTTCAAAAAAGAAAATTTCTCTCTTACCAGTAATATGTATAACAACTGTAATTTTATCTCCGTGAGAAGTAATAATTGAAAATTTCTTTCCAATTCCAGGTAAATCAGACTCTTTGAACTCCATTTTTTTATACCTCCATTATTTTTTTCAAAACTGGATTTGTTGCTATACTTTCTGCTATTAGTGCATTTAAGCCATATAAAACTAAATGCAGCATCAATAAAATTATTAATTTATTTCTACCTAAATCAGATTTCAACAGTTTATATAAAACAATAAAGCTAATTAAAAGACCAACATTACTTAATGGTCTTAGAGGCTGGTAAATATCAACAAAATCAAAAATCCACATAGGATAGTAAGTAAAAATTGCAATTTTTAAAGAGTTTGTTGAGTTTATATTAGAAATTTTATTTATTACTAATCCTAAGATAAATAAATGTAGAAAATCTAAAATATATGTAGATATTGCATAAGTTATAGCAACTTTTTCACTATAATTTCCTTGAGACTGCAAAGAAAAAAATGACAATGTAGGACCTATTAAGGCTAAAACCAAAGCAATTAGAAATAAAGTTTTTAGACTTAGCTTATACATTTTTCACTTATTATTTTAAGAATAAAATAGGCAGAGTTTTCTTTTGTTGTCTGAGGTATTTCTATTTTTTCTTGATTTTTAAAAATTATATAACCTTTATGTGTATCTTTGCTAAAAACAGAAAGCTCATTTGCAACTATACAATCTAGATTTTTCCTTTTTAATTTGGATATTGCATTTTCTATTAAATTATCACTTTCAGCAGCAAATCCAATTAGAGTTTGATTTTCTTTTTTGTTTTCTCCTAAAAATTTCAATATATCTGGATTTGGCACAAGCTCTATTATGTTATTTTCTTTGTCTTTCTTTAATTTTGAGGAGCTATAGCTTTTAGGTCTAAAATCTGCAACAGCAGAATTCATAATGATAATATCTGCTTCTTTATAAAGCTGTTTTACTTTTTCAAACATTTCATTTGCAGAAACGACATTAATAGTTTCAACTTTTGAAATAGGTTTTTCACATACAGGTGCAGAGACTAAATAAACTTTTTCTGCTCCTAGAATATAGCTCCACTTTGCAAGTGCATATCCCATTTTTCCAGAAGAGGCATTTGAAATATACCTTATAGGGTCAAAATGCTCTCTTGTCCCCCCTGCTGTTATTAAAACAGTTTTCCCTTTTAATGGCTTTTCGTAAATAGCATAAGCAGTGTCTAATAATATATCTTCAATATCTGCAAGTTTTCCGCTACCTTCTTCTCCACAGGCAAGCTCTCCACAGTCAGGATTTGTAATAATAAACCCTCTTTGTTTTAGGATTTCTAAATTTTCTTTTGTGGCTGGATTTTCATACATTTTAGTATTCATAGCAGGAGCCACAACAATTTTTTTATCAAGAGCTAAGGCAACAGAAGTTAAAAAGTTATCTGTAATCCCATAACGAAGTTTTGCAATTGTGTTAGCAGAAGCAGGTGCTATAACAAAAACATCCGCCCATCTTGCCCAGTAAATATGCTCTAAACCTGTCTCTCCATCTTTCCAGTCTGATAGAACCTCAAAGTTAGTCAAAGCTCTAAAAGTTAATTCTCCAACAAATTCTTTTGCAGAAGGAGTCATACAAACCCTAACATTTGCTCCTTTTTTCTGAAAAGCTCTAACAAGCTCACAGGCTTTATAACTTGCAATAGAACCACTAACACCAACTAGAATGTTTTTATTTTCAAAAATGATTAAACACCTCACAAAAAGCAAATTTTTGAAAATTATATCAAGAATGCTATAAACTTTTAATTAAAAATTCCATCAAAAGAGGTAAAGATGTTAAAGATAAAAAAGGAGCATATTGAAGAAATAAAAAAACAAGGCGAAAAAGGGTATCCTTATGAAATCTGTGGATTTATGCTAGGAATTATTGACTATGAAGACAACATAAGAGAAGTAAAAGAAGTTTATCAAGTAGAAAATCAAAATAAAGAAAGGGCAAATGACAGATTTGAAATAGCTCCTAAGGATTATTTAAAAGTCGAAGATTATGCAGAAAAAAATGGTATTCAGATAATAGGAATATACCATACTCACCCTGACCATCCAGATAGACCTTCTCAAACAGATTTAATGTTTGCACAGCCAGATATGTCTTACATAATTATGTCTGTAAATAATGGAAAAGCTGAAAATTGGAGAAGCTGGGAATTAGATTTAGAAAAAAATGAGTTTAAAGAAGAGAAAGTAGAAGTTATATAATAGGGAAGCCAAAAGGCTTCCCTGGATTATTTTTATAATTTTACTACTGATTGTGCTCTTGGGCCTTTTTCTTCTTGAACAACTTCAAATTCTACTTTTTGTCCTTCTTCAAGATTTTTAAAGCCCTCACCTTCAATAGCAGAATAATGAACAAAGATGTCTCCTTGTCCATCATCTCTTGTGATGAACCCAAATCCTTTCTTTGAGTTGAACCATTTAACTGTTCCTGTGATACGCACGACAAAATACCTCCAAAAAATAAATATTGCTTCACTTCTTCTTGCGT
>WFXI01000011.1 GCA_015490675.1 Hydrogenothermaceae bacterium | reverse complement strand
TAATTAACTCTTAAACCTGCAAATAAAACTGGGTTATAGTGAACAAAAAGAACTCCTCTATTAATATGAGGATTTAAAATAGTTACTGGAGCTTCCCCATACTTAGCCCATAGTAAACCTGCATCAATAGATAATCCTTCTATAGGAGCTATTGTCGCATATCCAAGCCAAGGTCTAAAAGTGTTGGTAGTTCCAAGAGCTATTAGATTATTATTATTAACAGTGTCAGCAGATGCTACTACTGTTGGAACATAAAAGTATGCAAATGCTAAGTTAAATCCAATAGGAGATTTATTTGGGTCAGCATCTTTTTTTAATCCAATAGCTACATTATAAAGTCTAAACTTGTCTTCTCTATCCTGAGCAGTACCTGCTCCTACCGCTAACCCTAAATCAGTAGTAGTATACTCTGCTCCTGCAGAAATACCACCATAAAGAGTAATATCTGAATTTGCAACTGTTAAGTTGCCTGCTTGTGCAGCTCCTGCTGCAAGTAGTCCTGCTGCTGCCAATCCTACTACTTTTTTCATACTACATACCTCCATTAAAAAAATTTTTTCTTTTAATAATTAATATTATACATAATTTAATATGTCAATATGCATATTTATTTATAAAGTAATTGCTAACTTTCTAAAAAATCTAAATTTTTTTATTTTAAGTTTATTCAATTTTTATGCCAAATTAAAACTTTATATGAAATTTACTTTCACATCTTATTATTTTTGTTTTTTTGCAAATTTACAGTTTTTTTAGAAATTTCTTTTATTTTATTTTTTATTAATTTTCTTCCTTCACTTTCGTACAAACAAGATTTATAAGCACAAACCTGACATAAAAAATCATCAGGATTATAAGCTACAACTTGCAACTTAGGTAACTTTTTCATTTATTCACCAAGCCTTTTAATTCCCTTATCAGCTATATCCTTTCTATAGTGTGCATTTTTAAATTTAATTTTTTCCACAGCTTTATACGCTTTTCCCTTTGCCTGTTTTAATGTATCGCCTGTAGCAGTTACAGTTAAAACTCTGCCTCCGGCAGTTACTAACTTCCCATCTTTTATGTCTGTTCCAGCATGAAAAACAACAACATCTTTGTCTTTTTCTGCTTCTTCTATACCTGTAATTTCAAATCCTTTTTCATATTTTTCTGGATATCCTCCAGAAGCCATTACAACTCCTACACAATACTTTTCGCTCCATTTTGGAGAAACTTTATCAATATTTCCATCTAAAATATCCAAAATATGTTCTACTAAATCTGATTCTAATCTTCTCATTATAGGCTGAGTTTCTGGGTCTCCCATACGAACATTGAACTCCAAAACATTTATTCCTTTAGGTCCTATCATTAATCCTGCATATAAAAACCCAGAAAGTTCCCTACCTTCCTGTTTCATACCTTTAAGAGTTGGATACATAATTTTTTCTAAAATTTGTTGCTCTATATCTTTATCTACTATTGGAGCTGGAGAATATGCACCCATTCCACCTGTATTAGGACCTTTATCATTATCAAAAACTCTTTTATGGTCTTGAGAAGTTGCCATTGGAACAAGTTTTTCGCCTTTTACCATCGCAATATATGATGCTTCTTCCCCTTCTAAAAATTCTTCTATAACTATACGCTTTGATGCTTCACCAAATTTTCCAGCAAACATTTCCTTTATTGCCTTTTCTGCTTCTTCAATAGTATTAGCAATAATTACTCCCTTTCCTGCAGCAAGGCCATCTGCTTTTATAACAATTGGAGCACCTTTTTGTTTTACAAAGTCTATTGCATCTTTTTCATTGTCAAATGTTTCGTAAAATGCAGTAGGTATTCCATATTTTTTCATAAAGTTTTTTGCAAAAACTTTAGAAGCTTCCAAAATAGCAGACGATTTTTTGTGACCAAATATTTTTAAACCTGCTTCTTCAAAAGCATCAGCAATACCTTCAGATAAAGGTTGTTCTGGACCAACGACTGTAAGGTCTATTTTTTCTTTTTTTGCAAACTCTACCAATGAAGGTATATCAGTAGGAGATATATCTACTTTTTCTGCAATTTGCCAAATTCCAGCATTTCCTTTTGCTACATATAACCTATCTACAAGTGGACTTTGTTTAATTTTCCAGGCTAATGCATGTTCTCTGCCACCATTACCTACCACTAAAACTTTCATTCTCTAAACCTCTCCTTCTAATGCTTTTTCTTCAGGTTTTATAAGATAGTTATAATCTTCTCTTTCTCTTATTACTTTAAAAGTATCATTATCCACTAAAACCTCGCACGCTCTAGGTCTAACATTGTAATTAGAAGACATAGAAGCTCCGTAAGCTCCAGCACTCATAATTGCAAGCAAATCTCCCCTTTTCAGGTCATCTATTTCTCTATCCAAAGCTAAAAAATCTCCAGTTTCACATATTGGCCCAACTATGTCTGCTACAACTTTTTTTTCTTTTGGTTTTACAGCAATTATATGGTGATAAGCGTTATATATTGATGGTCTCATTAAATCGTTCATACCTGTATCAATAATAATAAAGTGTTTTTCCTTCTTATTTTTTGTAAATAAAACTTTAGATACTAAAGCACCAGCTTCACCAATTAAAGAGCGTCCAGGTTCTAGAACTAGTTTCAATCCTGAATTCTTTACAAGAGGGACAATAATATCTGCTAAATCTTTAGGTTTTGGAGGTGTATCTTCAGGCCTGTATCTTATTCCAAGACCTCCACCTATATCTATGTGGGATAGCTCTATTCCTTCTTTTTTTAGTTTCTCAACTAAATTTAAAACTTTTTCTATAGCTTCCTTATATGGAGAAACATCCATTATTTGTGAGCCTATATGACAGTGAATTCCAACTATTTCAATATTTTCTAAACTTTTTGCAAACTTATAGGCATCTATGGCTTCATCTATGTCTATACCAAATTTACTCTTTTTTAAACCTGTTGAGATATATGGGTGTGTTTTTGGGTCAACATCAGGATTAACTCTTATTGCAATTCTAGCTTTTTTCTTTCTTTTTCCTGCTATTTCATTTAAAACTGTTAATTCTTCTTTACTTTCTACATTAAAAGCTAAAATTTCTTCTCTTACTGCGTAATCAAGTTCAAAATCAGTTTTGCCTACACCAGCATAGACAATTTTCTTAGGAGAAATACCTGCTTTTCTTGCCTTAAAAAGTTCTCCACCAGATACTATATCTGCGCCAAGCCCTTCTTCTTTTACTACTTTTAAAATAGACAAATTAGGATTTGCTTTTGTAGCATAACAAATTAAAGTATCAATATCCGAAAAGGCCTCCTTGTATTCCTTAATCTTATCTAATATTGCCTTTTTACTATAAACATAAAAAGGTGTCCCTATTTCTTCAGCAATTTTACTTAAAGGAACATTTTCGCAAGAAAGTTCATTGTGTTTATATGAAAAATATTTACTCCAATTACTTTCCATAAGAATTGTTTAGACTCCGTTTTAGAATTTAGATAATAATATAATTATACCTTAGTTATGTTTTATACTCCTTTTTAAGTTATAATGTAAATATATATCCTAGTTATAATGAGAGAATATAACTTTGAGTATAGAAATTAAAGGGATAACAGTTCCAGCTTTAATCATAAAAATAAAAAATGAGACTGATGTTTCAAACATATATGACCAGATAGAAAAGAAACTATCATCTACAGTTTTTAAAGGTAGTATGATAATAATAGAAGATGAAGACTCTATACTAACAGAAGAAGAAAAAAAGAAACTAGAAGAACTTGTAAAAAAACATAACTCTAAAATCCTTGGTTACAAAGAGCCAAAGAAACAAGAGACTTCATCATCAGATATACTTCCTAAAATAAAAGAAAAAAAACCTTTAAAAGTTGTAAATAAAACTCTTAGAAGTGGGCAAACTATTGAGTATGATGGGGATGTTTTGATTATTGGAGATGTTAATCCAGATGCTTATGTTATAGCTTCAGGAAATATTATTGTAATGGGGACACTTAGAGGAATAGCACACGCTGGAGCAAATGGAGATGAAACTGCTTCTATAATGGCATTAAAACTAATGCCTCAACAACTTAGAATTGCAAGCTTATACACAAGGTCTCCAGATGAAATGGAAGAGCCTGACAAACCTGAAAGAGCTTATATAGAAGATGGAAGAATTTATATTGAAGAATTAACATAAAAATTAAAATGAGGAGAAAAAATGGCTAGAGTAATTGTAGTTACTTCAGGAAAAGGGGGTGTTGGTAAAACCACTGTCACTGCTAACCTATCAGTAGCCCTTGCAAAAATGGGAAAAAAGGTTTTAGCAATTGATGCTGATATTGGTCTTAGAAATCTAGATATGATTTTAGGAGTAGAAAATAGAATTATCTACGACATAGTTAGTGTTGTTGAAGGAGTTGTTTCTCCTGAAAAAGCATTTGTAAAAGATAAAAGAGGACTTCCATTATTTTTACTTCCAGCTTCTCAAACAAAAGACAAAGATGCAGTAAAACCAGAGCAGTTAAAAGAAATCGTTGACGAAGTTAGGGATAAATTTGATTACATTCTTATTGATTCTCCTGCAGGTATAGAAAGTGGCTTTAAAACAGCAGCTACTCCAGCAGATGAAGCTCTTGTAGTAACAAATCCTGAAGTTTCTGCAGTTAGAGATGCAGATAGAATTATAGGATTTTTAGAAAATATGGAAAAAAGAAGTATAAGACTTGTTGTAAATAGAATAAAACCTCAACTAGTAAAAAAAGGAGAAATGCTTTCTGTTGAAGATGTGGAAGAGGTATTAAAAATACCTAAAATTGGAATAATACCTGATGAAGAGAAAATGGTAGATTTTACAAACAGGGGAGAGCCTATAGTTTTACATAAAGATAAATATAAATCTGGAAGAGCTTTATGGAACCTTGCTAGAAGAGTAGAAGGAGAAGATATTCCATTTGACGAGCTTGACGAGAAAAAAGGTATTCTTGGTTGGCTTTTAGGGAGGTAAATAATGGGATTATTTGATTTTTTCAGAAAAGAATCTTCATCGAAGGTAGCAAAAAGAAGACTTCAAATGGTGTTGGAATATGAAAGGAAAGGTTTACCACCAAATTTTGCAGAACTACTACAAATTGATTTAAGAGGAGTTTTTTCTAAATATCCTCAATTTGATGCTGAAAATGTAGAAGTTGAAATCCGTCAGGAAAACGGTAAGGAACAACTCTGGATAAGTATTCCATTTAAGGATTAGGTTAGTAAATGGAAAAACTTGTAGTAGCACTTCCAAAAGGTAGACTTTTTGACCAGACTGTAAATTTATTCAAAAAAGCAGAAATTTTAAACGAAGAAGTTAAACCTGAAAGTAGAAAACTAATTGTTGAAAGTGAAGAATTTAAATTTTTACTAGTTAGAGCAAAAGATGTTCCAACTTATGTAGAATATGGAGTTGCAGATATAGGTGTTGCTGGAGATGATGTTTTACTTGAAACAAATCCTGATGTTTATAAACCTGTAGATTTAAAAATTGGAGCGTGTAGAATAGTTGTAGCAGGTCTTCCTGAAAGTAAAACCATATATAATTCAAATCCATCTCATTTAAAAATAGCAACAAAATATCCAAAAATTGCAGAAAATTTCTTTAAAGAAAAGGGAATAAATACAACAATTATAGAGCTTTACGGCTCAATAGAACTTGCTCCACTTCTTGGACTTTCTGAGTTTATTGTTGATATTGTAGAAACAGGAACAACTTTAAGGGAAAACGGACTTATTGTTATTGATGATATTAGACCTTCTTCTGCAAAACTGATTATTAATAGAATTAGCTACAAAACAAAAAATGAAAAAATTTCAGAAATAATTCAAAAATTAAAGCAGGTAGTAGGATAAATGGAAAACATAAAAATAAAAGCAATTATCCTTGCAGCAGGAAAAGGAACTAGATTTAAATCAGAAAAGCCAAAAGTTCTGCATCAACTTCTTGGAAAGCCTATGATTTTTTATGTTAAAGAAGCTGTTAGCTGGATAAACCCCGAAGAAATTATTTTTGTAGTTGGGCATAAAAAAGAAGATGTAATCAAAGAAATAAATTGCGATAAATGTAAATTTGCCATTCAAGAAAAGCAACTTGGCACAGGAGATGCTGTTAAGTCTTCTTTAAAATATTGGGAAGATTTCGATGGGTATTTGTTGATTATCAATGGAGATACACCTCTAATAAAAGGGCAAACTTTAAAAGATGCTGTTAATTACTTAAATGCCCTAATAAACTATGAAGGAAGACAAATAAATGATAAAAACTACAAAAATAAAAATATTGCTGGACTTGTTTTAACTGCAAAATTAGATAATCCATATGGATATGGACGAATAATTAAAGGTAAAGCTGGCGTAATAGATAAAATTGTTGAAGAAAAAGACGCATCACCTTTAGAAAAACAGATTAAGGAAGTAAATTCTGGAATATATCTTATCTACGTACCGTTTTTAAAAGATGCTTTAAACAAATTAACTTCAAACAATAATCAAAATGAGTATTACTTAACAGATGTTATAGAAATATTGAAAGACGAAGGCAAATACTTTTACACCTTTGATGTAGGTGATTATACTCAAATTCTTGGAGTTAATGACAGATGGCAACTTGCTAATGCTGAAAATATTTTGAAAACTCAGTTTTTATATTTTTGGGCAACAAATGGAGTAACTATTCACAATCCTGATACTGTATGGATAGATTTTGATGTATCTCTAGATAAAGATGTTGAAATTTATCAATGTGTTTCTTTAAGAGGTAAAACGGAAGTTTTAGAAGGAAGTATAATTTATGAAAACTGTGTAATCATCAACTCAAAAATAGGCAAAAATGTAAAAATCTATCCAAATACAGTTATTGAAAATTCTATTATTGAAGATAATGCAGAAGTTGGTCCATTTTCGAGAATAAGAAATAATGCAGTAATTGGAAAAAATTGCAGTATTGGAAACTTTGTTGAAGTTAAAAACTCAAAAATAGGAAATAATACCTATGCCAAACACCTGACCTATTTAGGTGATGCAGAAATTGGTAATAATGTAAATATAGGAGCAGGAACAATTACCTGTAATTATGATGGAGTAAATAAACATAAAACTGTAATTAAAGACGGTGCATTTATTGGCAGTGACACGATGCTAGTAGCACCTATAACAATAGGAAAAAATGCCTATACAGGTTCAGGTTCAGTTATAACAAAAGATGTCCCTGATAATGCTTTGGCTGTAGAAAGAGCAAAATTAAGAATAATAGATAACTACGCAAAAAGAAAAAAGGAGAAGAAAGAAAAAGATGATAGCTGTTAGATATATATTTGCTGGTTTGCTTTTGTTTTTTAGTGTTATTTTCGCAGAAGAGGAAAAATTACAGCTTTTAGATAAAGTAGCAATAATTGTTAATGGAGAGCCAATTTTAAAATCAGAGATAGATTTAGCTTCTAAATGGTTTGGAATTGAAGATAAAAAGAAAGTTGCAGATAAATTAATAGACCAGATTTTAATTTACCAAGAAGCAAGAAAACACAACATAAGAGTTTTACCTCAAGAAGTAGAACAAGCAATTTTAAGACTTGCATTAGCAAATAAAATGAAGTCTGTTGAAGAGTTTAAGAACTTTGTTAGAAGTCAAGGTTTTGCATATTCGGAATTTACAGACCTTATAAAAAGGGAAATAATGATTGGTAAATATATGCAATTTATTTTAAAGCCAAAGGTTTTACAGAATATAAAAGAAGCAAAAGAAGAAAAATATAGAGAAGTTTACATAATTTATTTAGACAAAAATTCTGCAGATTTTGAAAATGTGTATAAATATCTTAAAGAAAATTTGAAATCTGAAAACTTTACAGAGTTAGCAAAAAAATACTCACAAGACCCTATAACAGAAGATAAAGGAGGATACTTAGGAAAAGTAAAAAAAGGGGAACTGTTAAAGATATTAGATGAAAAAGTATGGTCTTCTAAAGTTGGAACAATAACAGAAGTTCAAACAGATAAAGGAGTTTATTTTATATATATAAAATCTGAATATAAGAAGCTAATACCAAAAGAAATTCCTCCAAAGGAGTTAATGAAAAAGTTAGATGAAGCTTTAAAATTAGAAGTTAAGAAGTTAAGAGAAAAAGCTGTAATTCAATATTTAGACAAAGAGTTAGAGGGTTAAAGAAATGATAAAAGAAATACTAAATAAACTGACAAACTTTGAAAACTTAACCTCTAAAGAGGTTGAAGATTTATTTAATTTAATAATGGAAGGAAAGCTTACAGACACACAAATTGGAGCTGTTTTAACTGCATTAAAAATGAAAGGAGAAACAATAGAAGAAATTACTTCTGCTGCAAATGTTATGAGACAAAAAGCAGTAAAAGTTCCTGTAAAAGATAAATCTAAGCTAGTTGATACCTGTGGAACAGGAGGAGATAAAGTAAATACCTTCAATGTCTCCACAATTTCCGCATTTGTTGTAGCCGGAGCTGGTGCGAAAGTTGCAAAACACGGAAATCGCTCTGTTTCATCAAAATGTGGAAGTGCAGATATTATGCAAGCTTTAGGAGTTAATATAGAAATGCCTCCAGAAATAGCATCTAAAGCTTTAGAAGAAGTTGGAATAGCATTTTTATTTGCACCAATTTATCATCCAGCAATGAAAAATGTAATAAAACAAAGAAAAGAGCTTGGAATAAGAACAATTTTTAATATATTGGGACCTTTATCTAATCCTGCAGAAGCAAAATACCAGTTAATGGGAGTTTTTAGTGAAAAACTTGTTGAACCTTTAGCTAAAGTTTTAGCAAATTTAGGAATAGAAAGAGGTTTTGTAGTCCATGGACTTGAAGGGTTAGATGAAATTTCAATTACTAACAAGACTTTTGTTGCAGAGATAAATAATGGAGAAGTTACTACTTATTATGTTGAACCAGAAGATTTTGGATTAAAAAAAGCCAGTTTTTCAGAGATAGAAGGTGGAGATTTAGAGTGCAATTTAGATATAGCACTTAAAATATTAAAGGGAGAAGATAAAGGAGCAAAAACAGATTTTGTTGCATTAAATTCTGGATTTGCTTTAAAAGCAAGTGGAGTTGTTGATACAATAAAAGAAGGTGTAGAGCTTGCAAAAGAAACAATTTACTCTGGAAATGCTTATGAGGTTCTAGAAAAACTAAAAAATTTTAATTAATGAACAACTATGGGAAAAGAACACTTAAAAGAACTAGGAAAGCAATTACTCAATACAGGTGTTGCTGTTGTAGTTTTTGCTATAATACAGCCTATTGTTAGTGAAAATATAAGACCTATAGTATCTTTAGTAGCGTTTTTTATTTATTTACTCCTCACTATTATTGGAGTATTACTGATAAAAAAGGGAGAAAAAAAATGAGCTATGAAGAATATTATTTATTCACTTTTGCATTGTTGCTAATTTCTGTTTTTATTGTTATAAGTTTCGTTTTATTTTTAGATAAATTAGAAGAAAAAAGAAACACAAAGGAGAGGTAAGCAAATGGAATGTAAACCACTAAAAGGAAAATTAGCATTCATTACTGGTTCAAGTAGAGGTATAGGAAGGGCTATAGCCCTTAAACTTGCTGATATGGGAGCAGATGTAATTGTTAATTACTACAAAAACAGAGATAAAGCAGAAGAAGTTGTAAAAGAAATTGAAGCAAAAGGACAAAAAGGTTATGTTATTCAAGCAGATTTTGGAAAAAAAGAAGATATTGACAGGGCTTTTGATGAAATTAAAGAAAAATTTGGTTATTTAGACATTTTTGTAAGTAATGCAGTTGCTTCTGGAAGGGAAGTAGTTGGAGGATTTGCTCCATTTTTAAGACTGAAAGAAAAAGGAACAAAAAGAATATACGATATTACAGTTTTTGGTTTTATATGGTCTGTTCAAAAGGCAGCACCATTAATGGAAGGAAGAGAAGGGAAAATAATAGCTATTTCTTCAACAGGAACTAAAGACTATATGCCAAATTACGCCATACACGGCTCTGCAAAATCTGCATTAGAAGCATTAGTTAGATATGCAGCTGTAGAGCTTGGAGAAAAAGGAATTAATGTAAATACTGTATCTGGAGGACCAATAGATACAGAAGCTATTCAGCTTTTCCCTAATTATGAAGAGGTAAAAGAAGGAACCATAAAACTTACCCCACTTGGTAGAATGGGAATGCCAGAAGACATTGCAGGAGTTGTAGGATTTTTATGCACAGATGATGCAAAATGGATACAGGGACAAACTATTGTTGTAGATGGTGGTCTTTCATTGGTTAGAGGAAGAAAATAAAGAAACATAATCAAATAATTAATTTAGAGTTATTAGTTATTTTTCCTTTCTTCTTTTGCTTTTTTATTAATTTTGCATTAAATTAAACAAAAAACAGGTTTTTTAAAATGGCATATATAAGTTTTGCTAGAAAATATAGACCAAAAGATTTTAATACTGTAATTGGTCAAAAACATGTAGTCAATACCCTCAAAAATGCCCTTA
>WFXI01000010.1 GCA_015490675.1 Hydrogenothermaceae bacterium | reverse complement strand
CAGGACAACCTGGTGACTATGTAAAAAGAGAGGATACTATCAGATCATTCAAAGAAGTTATAGAAGGAAAATGGGATCACTTACCAGAGCAAGCATTCTACATGGTAGCTGATATAGAAGATGCTAAAAGAAAAGCTGAAGAATTAGAAGCCAAAAACGCATAACCATAATAAAAACAAAGGGACTCTTTATGAGTCCCTTCATTTGCTTTTCACATTTCTTAGAAATTATTCAAAATAAATTTAATAAAACTTCCACCAATAATTTTTCTAAGTCTCAAAAAATCCCAATAAAAGTTCTAAAAAATTCTAATTTTATTTTAAATTATATTATTTTGCTATAATTATTCGAATAATTTTATTAAAGGAGGGTATCAATGATAAACGATAAAAGAGTTTTAGTTATTGGGGGTGGAATAGGAGGAACTGAAGCTTGTATAGCCTTAAGAAAAAAAGGATTTTTTGTTCATTTAGTATCAGATAGGGAGTTTTTATATGTATATCCACTGTCTATATGGATTCCAACAAAAGAGGCAAAATTTAACGATGTATCTATTCCATTAGAAAAAATAGCAAAAGGACATGGTTTTTCTTATGAGGTATCTAAAGTAACTTCTGTAGAGCCAGATGAAGTAGTTTTAGAAAATGGTAAAAGATATCAAAAAGGAAGGGATTTTGATTATTTAGTAATAGCTTTAGGTCAGGATAAATTAAAACCAAAAGGTATTGAATATACATATTCCATTTGCGGCTCTCCTGAAGAAACAGTTAAGTATTCTATGGCATTAGAAAGATTAATACAAAAAGGAAAAGGAAAATTAGCCTTTGGATTTGGAGGAAATCCTAAAGCCAAAGAAGCTGTCAGAGGAGGTCCTGTTTTTGAAGTTTTATTCAATATAGATAATATGCTTAGAAAAAAATACATAAGACATGATTTTGAGCTTTCATTCTTTGCTCCTATGGAAAAACCTGGAGCAAGGCTTGGTGAAAAAGCATTAAAAATGCTCGATTACATGTTTAAAAAGAAAAGAATAAAAAAGTATGTTGGCAAAAAAATTAAAGAATTTTTACCTGATGGTGTATTACTTGAAGATGGAACGAAAATTGAAAGTGATTTAACACTATTTACTCCTGCAGGAGATGGACATCCTGTAATAAAGCAGTCTCAAAATATTCCTAAAACAGAAGCAGGATTTATAAAAATAGATAAAACCTGTCAGGTTGAAGGGTTGGACCATGTATATGCTATTGGGGACTGTGTAGCTTTAGAAGGTCCAGAATGGAAAGCAAAGCAGGGACATTTAGCAGAAGTTATGGCTCATAATGTTGCACATAATATTGCTTTAAAAGAAGGTATTATTCAAGGTAAGCCAGAATATTATACAGACCACTTAAACATAATGTGTTTAATGGATACAGGAGATGGTGGAGCTTTAGCTTATAGAGATGACAAAACTGCAGTTTTAATTCCTATGCCTGTAATTGGACATATTGGAAAGAAAATGTGGGGATTGTATTACAAACTATATAAGACTGGTAAAATTCCAAAGTTATTATAAAAAATAAAAAGGGGCTAAAGAGCCCCTTAAAAATTTAATTTTCTTCTTTATTTTCTACATTAACAGTTTCATCTAATATTACAGCATCTACTTCAGAGTATTGTTTGATTCCTGTTCCAGCAGGAACAATATTACCAATAATTACATTTTCTTTAAGTCCTTCGAGCCTATCTTCTTTACCTTCAACAGCCGCATCAGCAAGAACCCTTGTAGTTTCCTGGAATGAAGCTGCAGAAATCCAGCTCTTAGTTGTTAGAGAAGCTTTTGTAATACCTACAAGCACAGGTTCAGCTTTTGGAGGTTTACCACCTTCCTCAATAATTCTTCTGCTTTCTTCCTCAAAGTCCACTTTATCTACAATTTCATTTAGCAAGAATCTACTATCTCCAGGGTCAACAACTTTTACTTTTCTAAGTATCTGTCTAATTATAATCTCAAAGTGTTTATCGTTAATATCAACTCCCTGAAGTCTATAAACCATTTGAACTTCTTTAACTAAGAATTTAGCTAGCTCTTGAGGGCCATTAATCTTTAGTATATCGTGAGGATTTGGAGTTCCATCTGTTAGAGGGTCTCCAGCTTTAACCTGTTCTCCATCTTTAACAATTATGAACTTACCTTTTGGTATTAAGTATTCTTTTTGTATACCTGTTTCTTTGTTGAATACAACAACTTTTGTTCCTTTAGATTTTAATCTTACAATTCCATCAAATTCTGCAACAACAGTTCCATTATCTGTAAGTTTTTGTCCCTCTTTTACCTGCTGACCATTTTTAACTATAACAAGAGAATCTTTTGGAACATTGTAAGTTCTAGATTCTCTAGTAATTGGATTATAGAGTATTACCTCATCAGCATCTTCAAATAGTCTAACAAAACCATCAATTTCAGAAACAATAGCTTTGTTTTTAGGTTCTCTAGCTTCAAGTAGTTCTTCAACTCTTGGTAAACCACCAACAATGTCTCTAACTTTAGCTCTCTCTCTAGGTATTTTAGCTATTGTATCACCTTCTCTAACTTCAAAGTCTTCAGCAACCTGTAAGTAATTGTGGTAAACATCTGCTTGTTCATCTTCAGAACAAGCTAAACATCTATCCCATTGTGTAGTTAACTTGTCTCTTGGAACAAGTAATAAAGTATTTACAGGTAAATCATAGATATATTCTTCTCCATCTTCTCCTTTAACAACCATTCTAGGAGTATGTAAAACTGCATCTTTTGGTCTCATAAAGCTAATTTCAAGGTTTGTTTTACCTGTAATAGCATCTCTTTCTTCTTTTACAGTAACATCTAAAATCACATCCCTAAGTTCTAATTTACCTGACTTTTCAGCAATAATTGGAACTGAGAATGGATCCCATTCTACCAGAATATCTCCTTCTTTAACTTTTTGTCCATCTTTTACAAGTAATGTAGCTCCGTAAGGTGCTGGATATCTCTCTAGTGTTTTTCCTTCATCATCAACAATAGAGATTGCTCCATCTCTGTTGATTATTAGAACTTTTCCTTCTCTATTTGTAACAGTTTTTACATTATTTAGTTTGACAGTTCCTTCATGAGTTGCTTTGTGCTGTGTTTGGGCTGTTTTTGCAGTAGCAGCACCACCAATGTGGAATGTTCTCATTGTAAGCTGTGTTCCTGGCTCTCCAATAGACTGAGCTGCAATTATACCAACTGCTTCTCCAATATCAACAAGTTTTTTCTGTGATAAGTCTCTACCATAACATTTAGCACAAACTCCTCTTTTCTGTTCACAAGTTAGAACAGACCTGATTTTTACAGTTTCAATTCCAGCATTTTCAATTTCTTGAGCTTTTTCTTCTGTTATTTCTTCTCCCATAGGAACAATTACTTCATCAGTGTAAGGGTCTTTTATATCCTCTGCTGCATATCTACCAACAATTCTATCTTTAAGAGATACAACTATTTCTCCACCTTCTATAATTGCACTTACTTCTATTCCTTCAAGTGTTCCGCAATCTTCATTTGTTATAACAACATCTTGGGCAACATCAACAAGTCTTCTAGTTAAGTATCCAGCAACAGCTGTTTTTAAAGCTGTATCTGCAAGACCTTTTCTAGCACCATAAGTAGAAATAAAGTATTCTACAACTGTTAATCCTTCTCTAAAGTTAGACCTAATTGGGGTTTCAATAAATTCACCAGAGTGCTTAGCCATTAGACCACGCATTCCCGCAAGCTGTCTAATCTGGTCTTTGTTACCTCTAGCTCCAGAAAGTGCCATCATATAGATAGGATTAAACACACCTGGATACTTTTTACCATTTTCTATTCTTTCTGTCTTTTCTAGCTGTTCAAACATTAATCTAGTTACTTCGTTTGTTGTTTGGGACCATATATCAATAACTTTGTTGTGTCTTTCTCCCTTTGTAATAATTCCATCTACATATTGCTTCCAAACCTTTTCAGCTTCTTCTTCTGCTTTTCTAACAATTTCCCACTTTTTATCAGGAACAACAAGGTCATCTATAGCAATAGATACCCCTGCCTTTGCAGCCATTTCAAATCCAAGTTTTTTAAGCCTGTCAAGAGTTTGAACTGTTACTTCGTTTCCAAACTGTTCGTGCAATTCTGAAATTAATTTAGATATTTTTTTCTTATCTAGAGGTTCATTAACAAATCTAAATCCATCAGGAAGAATACTATTGAATATTAATCTTCCAACTGTAGTTTCAAGAAGGCTTCCTGATTTAGGGTCTATTTTAGAACCGTCTTTCTTTCTATTTCTAATTTTAATTCTTGCAAGTAAGTCTACTTTACCCAGTTCATATGCATTTATTGCCTCTTGAGCATTTGCAAATAATTTTCCTTCTCCTTTAGAACCTTCTACAATCTGAGTCATATAATAAGCACCAAGAATCATATCCTGAGAAGGCATTGTAATCGGCTTACCGTGTGCAGGAGAAAGGACATTTTGAGTAGAAAGCATTAATATGTAAGACTCAAGTTGTGCCTCTACAGATAAAGGCACATGAACAGCCATCTGGTCTCCATCAAAGTCTGCGTTAAATGGAGGACATACAAGTGGATGAAGCTTTATAGCTTTACCTTCTACTAATACTGGTTCAAATGCCTGAACAGACATTCTGTGGAGTGTAGGAGCTCTGTTTAATAAAACAGGGTGTTGTTTAACAACTTCTTCTAAACACTCCCATACTTCGGGAGCCTTTTCTTCTACCATTCTTTTAGCATTTTTAATAGATGTAGCATACCCTTTTTCTTCAAGTCTTCTGTATATAAATGGTTTGAACAGCTCTAATGCCATTTGTTTTGGAAGACCACATTCGTGCATTTGAAGTTCAGGACCAACTACAATTACAGAACGACCAGAGTAGTCAACCCTTTTTCCAAGGAGGTTTTGTCTAAATCTACCTTGCTTACCTCTTAAAGAATCAGATAAAGATTTTAAAGGTCTATTATTTTGAGCAACGATTCTTCCTCTTCTACCATTATCAATAAGAGCATCTACAGCTTCTTGAAGCATTCTTTTTTCGTTTCTAATAATAATCTCAGGAGCATCTAAGTCTATTAATCTTTTTAATCTGTTGTTTCTATTAATAACTCTTCTATAAAGGTCATTTAAGTCAGAAGTTGCAAATCTTCCCCCATCAAGAGGTATTAAAGGTCTTAAATCTGGAGGAATAACAGGTATTACATCTAAAATCATCCATTCTGGCTTATTTCCAGACTCAATAAACCCTTCTATTAGTCTTAATTTTCTAACTAATTTCTTTAGTTTTTGTTCTGCAACTTCTTTTAAGATAGTTTGTCTTACTGCATCTTTTATTCCATCAAATATTGGAATTTCAGGATTGATTTCTCTATATCTCTTATAAAGTTCCTCAATTGCTTTAGGACCTGTTAAAGCAACAAAGCCATTTTCTCCGTATTCTGCTTTTAAGTTTTCAAGCTCCTCAGCATGAACAATAGTACCAAGCTCTAATCCAGTATCTTTAGGGTCAACAATTACATAGTAATCTTTAGAAATTATTGCATCTAATTCTTTATCTGTTGGATATATTTCTCCAAACTTAATACCTGCTTCAGAAAGTCTTCTAGCAATTTCTGCCAGAACCTTTTTATATAATCTATCGTGAGTTTCTTTAAATTCTATTCCAAGTTCATCAAATCCAACAGCATAAGACTTTAACTCTTTTCTTAATTTTGCTGCATAAGCCTCTAAATCTAATCTTGATAAAACATCTTTAACTTTCTCAGCACCCATTCCATATTCATATTTTTCTGAGTGTTCATACTCATACTCGCTTCTAAATTCATCTTCAGATTTAACGTAAATTTTTACCCACTTAGTTAAAGCCCCATCCATAAACGGAATTGTATTAGGGTCATTTTCGAATGCTTCTTCTTCTTCCTCTGTTGGATGTTCAACAATAAGATAAGATTCAAAGTATATAACTCTCTCTATATCTCTAGATGTTAATCCTAGTAAATTTCCAAGTTTTGAAGGAGTAGACTTTAAATACCAGATATGAGCTACTGGAGCTGCAAGCTCAATATGTCCAAATCTTTCCCTTCTAACATCAGACCTGGTTACTTCAACACCACATCTATCACAAATTGTGCCTTCATATTTTTTCTTTTTATATTTTCCACATAAACATTCATAATCTTTTATAGGTCCAAAGATTTTTGCACAAAATAGACCATCTTTTTCTGGTTTTAAAGTTCTATAGTTTAAAGTTTCAGGTTTTTTTACTTCTCCATAAGACCATTCTCTAATTCTATCAGGAGAAGCTAAAGATAATTTAATACTTTCAAAAGGGATTATTCCTTTTGCTTTGTTTACTTCTTTCAAGGCTAAAACCTCCTACATTTAGAGTAAAAAGAGTAAAAAGGGCAAAAGCCCTTTAATTAAATCTATATTTCAAATTTTTTGTTTTTCGTAACTATATCAACTGTATCGCAAGATTTTTCTTCACCATCTTCCATTCTACAGTTAACATCAAGAGCAAGAGCTTTAAGCTCTCTAACAAGAACCTTGAATGACTCAGGTATACCAATATCGTAGTTGTATCTACCTTTGATAATAGACTCATAAACTCTTTTTCTACCTTCAATATCGTCAGACTTAACAGTAAGCATCTCTTGAAGTGTATATGCAGCACCGTGTGCTTCAAGTGCCCAAACTTCCATTTCTCCGAATCTTTGTCCACCAAACTGAGCTCTACCACCAAGAGGCTGTTGAGTAATAAGTGAGTAAGGTCCTGTAGAACGAGCGTGAATTTTATCATCAACCATATGGATAAGTTTAAGCATATACATATATCCAGCTGTTACTTCAAGGTCAAATGGCTCTCCAGTTCTACCATCTATAAGTTTCATTTTTCCAGTTTCTTTTAAACCTGCTTTTCTAAGCATTTCTTTAACATCTTCTTCCGTAGCACCTTCGAAAACAGGAGTTTTAACAGGAATTCCTATCTTTTCTAAATCTTTAACATATGACCATAAAGTTTCTTCATCAAGTTCCTGTAGATACTCTCTTAACTTTTCAACATCTTCATCTCTTACTTCTTTAGCTATCTCTCCAGCTGTATCGTTTGCTATTTTGTAGTATTCAACAATCTTTTCAATAATTGCTTCTTTTGTTTTTTCTTTTAAAGCTTTTATTTCTTCAGCAAGCTGTTCACCAAGCTTTTTAGCAGCAAGACCAAGGTGTGTTTCAAGTATCTGTCCAACATTCATACGGGATGGAACACCAAGAGGGTTTAATACAATATCAACTGGAGTTCCGTCTTCCATAAATGGCATATCTTCTTCTGGTAGAACTACAGAAATTACACCTTTGTTTCCGTGTCTACCAGCCATTTTATCACCAACCTGTATCTTACGCTTTTGAGCTATGTAAACTTTAACTAGCTCATTAACTCCTGGCTTTAAGTCTGCTCCTTTTTCTACAGTTTGTCTTCTTTTTTCATATAGGTTTTCCCAAAGTTCTTGCTGTAATTTAGCTTTAGAAACTATTTCTTCAACCTGTTTTATAGCCTCTTTATCATCTAAGAAACCAGCAGGGTTAATCACAATGAATCTAAGAGCATCATTCACATTTTCTTCAGTTATTTCTTCACCAGCTTTTATAGCAACTTTTCCAGCAATTCTAATATCCTTAGAAACTTTTTTTCCAATGATTATCTTCTTAACTTCCTCATCTCTTCTTTCTGTAATGAATTTTTTCTTAAGCTCAAGCTCTTTATCAAGTTGCTCAAGTTCTTCCTTAATTAAATTATCTAAATACTCATTTTTCTTAGATTTTCCTTGTTTTCTAGCAAATACCTGAACATCTATAACTATTCCTTCAACACCTGCAGGAACCCTTAGTGATGAATCTTTAACATCAGAAGCTTTTTCTCCAAATATTGCAAGGAGAAGTTTTTCTTCTGGAGTTGGTTGAGTTTCACCTTTAGGTGTAACCTTTCCAACAAGAATATCACCAGGTTTTACATAAGCACCAACTCTAACAATTCCGTGTTCATCTAGGTTTGCTAAAGCTCTTTCAGAAACCCCAGGAATGTTTCTAGTTATTTCTTCTGCTCCAAGTTTTGTATCTCTAGCTTCTACTTCAAATTCTTCTATATGAACTGATGTAAATACATCATCTTTAACAAGTCTTTCGGAGATAACAATAGCATCCTCAAAGTTATATCCTCTCCAAGGCATAAATGCAACTAATACATTTTTTCCAAGAGAAAGCTCTCCTTTGTAAGTAGATGTTCCATCAGCTATTATTGCTCCTGCTTCTACTGTATCTCCAGTTCTAACAAGAGGTCTTTGATTAATACAGGTTGCCTGGTTAGAACCTTTAAATTTCTTTAGTTTGTAAACATCTATTCCTATATCTAATGGGTCATTTGTATCTATTTCTTCTTTATTTACTTTTATTACAATTTCATCTCCAGAAACAGATACAACTTCTCCACCTCTTTTAGCTCTAACAGTTGCACCAGAATTATCTGCGACGATTTTTTCCATTCCAGTTCCAACAAGAGGATACTCAGTTTTTAGAAGTGGAACTGCCTGTCTTTGCATGTTAGAACCCATTAATGCCCTGTTAGCATCGTCGTGCTCAAGGAATGGAATTAGCGATGCAGAAACAGAAACAACCTGTTTAGGAGATACATCCATATAATCAACTTCTTCTGGAGATACTAATCTAATATCACCTTTTGCTCTAGCTAATACTCTATCTCTTAAGAAATTACCTTCATTATCAATAGGTGCGTTTGCCTGTGCTATTACATATTTCTCTTCATCATAAGCTGCCAGGTATTCTATTTCATTAGTAACTTTCCCATTAACAACTTTTCTATAAGGAGATACTAAAAATCCAAATTTATTTAAAGTAGCGAAAACTGTCATAGAAGAAATTAAACCAATGTTTTGTCCTTCTGGAGTTTCTATAGGACAAACTCTACCATAGTGGGTAGGGTGAACGTCCCTGATTTCAAATTTAGCACTATCTCTTGTTAAACCACCTGGACCTAATGCAGATAGTCTTCTTTTATGAGTTAACTCTGCAAGAGGGTTAGCCTGATCCATAAATTGAGAAAGTTGCCCACCTTTTAGAAACTCTATAATAGAACCTGTAACATATCTAGGGTTAATAAAATTAGCAGGTTTTATAGCTGGATCTTCTAAATCTACAGTAGCAACTCTATCTTTAAATGCTTTTGCCATTCTTAAAAAGCCAACCCTTGTTTGAGCCTCTAGAAGTTCTCCAACTGGTCTAACCCTTCTGTTTCCAAGGTGTGCTATATCATCAACTTGCTTTTTACCAAGTCTAAGTTCAAGTAAGTATTTAACAATATTGATAACATCTATAAGTAATACAAATCTTGCCTCATCATCTAAGTAAGGTTCTACTTTTATTTCTTTAAATTTAGCTTGTTTTAACTTTTCAATAACTTCCGCATCTATTTTTGTTCCAGCTGGTATAGTTTCTTTTCCAACTTTAACATCTTCAGCTAAAGCTAATGGAGGGTATTTTTCTAGCAAGTCTTCCAAATCTAAAGGCTTTATAGTATTTGGAATATTATGAACCTTAGCATTTATCTTAACTCTACCAACTCTAGATAAATCAAATCTTTGAGCATCCTGGAACATTGCAACAAATAATTCATTAGCCCTTCTCAAGAAAGCTTTAGGATCCATTACAGCAGTATCAGTAGGTCTCATTTTGCGGTAAATTTCAACTCTAGCAGCATCCTGGAAGGTAAAATCTTTGTTTATCTTAGGCTGGTCTTTTTTTAGTGTTTCTATAATTATGTTTCCGTAAGGAGATTTTCTAAATACTAATGGGTCTATGGCAACAATTTCTTCTATTTCGTATCTATCATCATTAATAAATTTCTCAAGGTTTTCTGGCTCTACATATGCTTCCTTTCTAACCTTTATTCTATGTCCTTTTTCATCATCTTCTTCTGTAATGTATGTAACAAATATTTCATCATTTGAAAGTTCTTCTATTGAAACCTCAACATCTTTGTCAGGGTTATATAAAACACCATCTTTCACTACCAGTCTTAAGAAATTATCTCCATAGAAAGCCTTTAAAATTTTAGATGCTGTATCTAATCCAAATGCTCTTAAAACAGTAGTTCCAAGTAACTTTCTTCTATCTATTCTGGCATGGAAAATTTCAACATTTGTAGCATATTCAAACTCAAGTCTAGAGCCTTTTTCAGGAATAATAGAACCTTTATATATAATTCTTGTTAAGACATCTTTTGTTTTATCTTCTTTTCCTTCAAAGAAAATACCAGAAGACCTGATTAACTGAGAAACAACAATTCTTTCTGTTCCGTTTATAATAAAGTTAGCATATGGTGTAAGTAATGGAACTTCACCAAAGTATACTTTTTGTTTCTTTGTAAACTTAGGTATAACTTCTCCTGTTTCAGGATTTACCTGATTAACAACAAGCTCAAGTAGAACTCTTAAAGGTGTTGAATATGTTAGCCCTTTGTATTTACAGTCTTCTACAGTAAATTTTTCTTTATATATTAAAACTCCTCCACAATGTGGACAAGCTACTCCAGGACCACCTACAACATCATCAGGTAATGGTTTTCTACATTGACCACATTCCCAATCTCCAATTTCATAAGCTATATATCTAATTTCAACCTGTCCATTCGGGTCAACTAATGGAAACGAGGTTCTAAATATATGTTCCAAACCTTTATCTTCTCTTTCATAAGGATTTTTATTAAACTGGACAAATTCTTCAAAAGACTTCTTTGTTACATGGAGTAAATCTGGAGGAGTTATAGTTTCTTTTCTTCTAGAAAGGTTTTTTCTTAGAGGATTGTGAATTAATTTTTTGATATGTCTTCTGTTTTCTATGTTTCTCATATTCTTCTCCACCTTTAAAATGGGATTTTGTTTATAAATAACAAAAGGCAGACCACTCCCTTTAAGGAATGACCTGCCTTTAAAGTTTATATGTAGAAGTGTTTAAAATTTGCAAAGCTAAAATTACTTAACTTCGACTGTAGCACCAGCTTCTTCAAGCTTAGCTTTGATTTGTTCAGCTTCTTCTTTAGAAACTCCCTCTTTAATTGGTTTTGGAGCGTTATCAACGAGTTCTTTAGCTTCTTTAAGTCCAAGTCCTGTGATTTCTCTAACAACTTTGATAACATTAATTTTCTTGTCACCAGGGCTTTGTAAGATAACATCAAATTCAGTTTTTTCTTCAGCTGCAGCACCACCAGCAGCACCACCAGCAGCAGGAGCAGCAGCTACCATTGCAGCAGCAGAAACTCCAAATTCTTCTTCTAATTCTTTAACGAGCTCAGCAAGCTCTAAAACAGTCATGTTTTTAATTGCTTCTTTGATGTCGTCTTTAGTGATTGTTGCCATGTTATTAAAACCTCCTAAAATTTTTTCTTAAAAATTATTAACCTTCTTGTTCTTTCTTTTCTTTAATAGCATTAAGTACCATAACTGCTTTTTGAGGAACAGCATTAAGCACACGCACAAAGTTTGTAATAGGTGCTTGCATCATAGCAAAGAGTTGTGCAAGTAATTCCTCTCTGCTTGGTAGTGATGCAAGTGCATCAATCTCTTCAGGTGTAACATATCTACCATCTAGTAAACCTGCCTTAACTTTAGCACTCTCACTAGTTTTTAAGAACTCTTTTAAAGCCTTAGCTGCATCTACAATATCTTCATATGCAAATATAACAGCAGAAGGCCCTTCAAAGATATTAATTTTATCATAAAGCTCGGTACCATTACAAGCTCTATAGAGAATTGTATTTTTAATCACTTTTATTTCAGCATCTTTCTTTCTAATCTGTTTTCTAAAATCAGCCATAGAATTTGCATCAACACCTGTAAAATCAAAAACAACCATTAATTTAGCTCTTTCTATTTTATCTTTAACTTCATTAACTACCTGTTGTTTTTTCTGTATAGATTTTCTCATTACTGCTTCTGACATGGTTTATTCCTCCGTTTTACTTAAGCTGCTTTAGCTTCAAGCTCTTTTTGGATTTTTGCAATATCAAGCTTTACAGATGGATCCATTGTAGCTTTTAAAACAGCATTTTTTATATATTGTCCTTTTAATCCTGATGGTTTTAGTTTCAAAACTGTATCATATACAGTTAAAGCATTTTCTACAAGTTTTTCTGGGTCAAAAGAAACTTTTCCTATTGGCACATGTAAGTTTCCTGTTTTATCAACTTTAAATTCAACTCTACCTTTTTTAGCTTCAGAAACAGCTTTTTTCACATCCTGAGTAACTGTTCCAACTTTAGGGTTTGGCATTAACCCTCTAGGTCCTAAAATTCTACCAAGTTTAGCTACTTTAGGCATCATATCAGGTGTTGCTATAACTACATCAAAATCAATCCAGTTTTCTTTTAAAATTTTATCAATAATATCTTCGCCACCTACATAGTCAGCACCAGCTTCTTCTGCTTCTTTTACTTTTTCACCTTGAGTAATAACTAATACTTTAATAGGTTTTCCTAGTCCGTGAGGTAAAACTGTTGAACCTCTAACCATCTGGTCAGCATATTTAGGGTCAACCCCTAATCTAAATATAAGTTCTACAGTCTGGTCAAAATTTCTTTTTGTAATATCAGCCATTTCTTTAACTTTATTAACAGCTTCTTCTATACTATAGAGCTTTTCCTTATCTAAAACTTTTAAAGCATTTAAATATTTCTTACCTCTCTTTGCCATCGCTTACGCCTCCAATCCTTCAACTTCTATTCCCATAGAGCGTGCAGTTCCTGCAATAATTTTCACTGCAGTATCTAGGTCTTCTGTGTTAAGGTCTTTCATTTTGATTTTAGCAATTTCTTCTATTTGCTGTCTTGTAACCTTACCAACCTTTTCTCTTTTTGGGTCAGAAGCTCCTTTTTTAATTCCTGCAGCCTCTTTTAATAAATACGACGCTGGAGGAGTTTTGAGAACAAATGTAAATGACCTGTCATTATAGACAGTGATTACTACTGGAACAATTGTTCCAGGTTTCATTTCAGCTGTTGCGGCATTAAATGCCTTAACAAACTCCATAATGTTTACACCGTGTTGACCTAGAGCTGGACCAACAGGTGGAGATGGCGACGCCTGTTGAGCTGGTATCATCAGCTCAATTTTTCCAACTTCTTTCTTTGCCATAAAAATTACACCTCCTTGAGTTCTTCTTTAACTACCTGTTGAACTTATATCTTCTCTACTTGAGAGAACTCAAGTTCAACCGGTGTAGCTCTTCCAAATATTGAAATAGAAACTATTAGTTTTTCTTTTTCTGGAATTACCTTTTCAATTACACCAGTAAAGTTCATAAATGGACCTTCAATAACTCTAACTTTTTCACCTTCAGAGTAAAGAGATTTCTTAACTTTCGGAGCACCTTTTTGTATCTGTCCTAAAACTCTTTTAACTTCTTTTTCTTCTAGTGGAACTGGCATACCACCAGCACTTACAAATCCAATTATATATGGTGTTTTTTTGATTAAATCTATCAAATCATCAGTTAATTTTGCTTTGATTAGCAAATATCCAGGGAATATTTTATTTTCTAAAACAATCTTTGCTTCTGTTCTGTTTTCTTTACATTGTATTTTTTGTCCTGGCTTTGATATAGGGCTATGTTGAACACAAGCCTCATCACCTTCTACACTTTCAGCGACTCTAACAGTTCCATTTTCTATAACAAATTTAGTTATACCCTTTTTCCCAGGAACCTCAATTTCTCTATCATTTGTTTTTAAAGAAAGTTTATATTTTTCTTTTCCCATAGATTTAATAACAACTTTCTCCTCAGCAGGAACAATAACTTCATCTACTAAATCTTGCATATTATTAAGCTCTAATTGCTTTAATAAGTTTTCCCTTGCCCTAACTTCTAAATTAGATTGGGTATATAATGCATACCACTTTTTTTCTTCCTGAGCCTTTTCTTCTACTGCTTGATTTTTTTCCTCTGGCATTTACTTAACCCCTAAATTACTTAAAAAGATAATCTAAAATTCTACTAAATGCTAAATCACATACCCACAAATAAACTGATACAATCAATGTAAAAACAATTACAGCAACTGTAGCTATTTTTACCTGCTGTGGAGAAGGCCATGTTACTTTTTTAAGTTCTTCTTTTACTTCTATCAAAAACTTTATTAACTTATTCATCTTATCTCCACTTGAATAATAAAACGGGGCAAGGAGGACTCGAACCCCCAACCTGCGGATTTGGAGTCCGCTGCTCTGCCAATTGAGCTATTGCCCCTTCTATTTAGCTTCCCTATGAATTGTATGTTTATTACACCACTTACAGTATTTTCTAAGCTCTAATCTATCTGGATGTTTTCTTTTATTTTTAGTAGTTGTGTAGTTTTTTCTTTTACACTCAGTACAAACGAGAGTTATTATTTCTCTTGCCATCTATATTCTCCCTTATTCTATTTATTACTCAATGATTTCAGTAACAACACCAGCACCAACAGTTCTACCACCTTCTCTAATAGCAAATCTCATTTGCTCTTCTATAGCTACTGGCACCATTAACTCTACTGTTAACTCTACATTATCTCCTGGCATTACCATCTCTTGCCCTTCT
>WFXI01000009.1 GCA_015490675.1 Hydrogenothermaceae bacterium | reverse complement strand
CACATCCCTCCACAGATAATTTTACACAATTTATTTCCCTAAATAGGGCATTATTGCAAGAAAGTGTGGATAGCAGAAGTTGAGGAGCTTTCGTATGTCGCAATCCCTTATTAACAGGGCATTGTTGCAAGTTTTGAATAATAACTGAAATTAAGTTGAAATTTTTGCTTTAAGTCGCAATCCCTTATTAACAGGGCATTGTTGCAAGCAGGTATTTTCATTTGTGAATAAGATGTACTCAGATCTGTCGCAATCCCTTATTAACAGGGCATTGTTGCAAGGTGGTAAAAGTACAATTAGATAACGCATGGTCTTTTCGGTCGCAATCCCTTATTAACAGGGCATTGTTGCAAGATTTAAACAGTTTAAAATCAGCCGCCGAGCAATATTGTCGCAATCCCTTATTAACAGGGCATTGTTGCAAGATGAAGGCGCGTCAGCCACTTATATTAATAAACTCATTGTCGCAATCCCTTATTAACAGGGCATTGTTGCAAGTATAACGTAACACACCCTGTGAAATTAAAACAACTAATAACTAAGTCGCAATCCCTTATTAACAGGGCATTGTTGCAAGTTGAGGTCGAGAAGGCAAACATAATATCCCACAACGGATGTCGCAATCCCTTATTAACAGGGCATTGTTGCAAGAGCACTTCAGAATCTCTTGAAAATCAAGCTATAAAAATCTTAAAAATGCCTTCCGTTACCCTTCAACTCATAAAACTATTGAAAATCAAGTGAATTCTTGCAAGCCTTACAGAATCAAAGCTTTGGAGCTAAAATTCGCCTTTCTCTTGACAAGTAGCCCAAGACTGCCTCCTGCAGTCTTTGATTTTCAGTTTAAAGAAATCCACCTCTAAAATTTTATGATTTATATCAGGGTTACACAATTCGCAAGAGGAATTCTTTTATAGCACCTGATTTGTTGAGAAAATAATTTAAGGTATGCCAATAAAGATAAGAGTAAATCTATCAACAGAAAATGAAGTTAAAAACTTTTTTGGAGATGATATCCATGCACTTTTCTTTAAATTATTAAAGGAAGATATCGCGCATACACTTCATACCAATTACAAAGATAAGCCCTTTTCCCTTTGGTATAAACTTAGTGAAAATCTTTTAACCCTTTATATTTCATTTTTAATAGATGATATTGCTAAGGAGTTTTTATCAAGTTTCTTAATAGGTGAAGAGACTTTTAAATTTATGAACATTAAGTTTAGAAAGATTTTAAACTTGAAAGTGGAAAAGAAAAACATTAAATCTTTTTCTACAATTTATGAGGAATCTAAGTCTAACAACACTGCAAAGCTCAGTTTTGTTACACCAACAACTTTTAAGAAAGGTAAATACGATTATCCCATTCCAGAACCCAAGTTAATATTCAAAAGTTTAATGAGAAAATGGAATAAATTTGCTGATTTTAAACCTCACATAGATTTAAGAGAAACTTTTGAGAAAAGAATAATAGTTTCAGGGTATAACCTTAAAACTAAAAAGGTGTTTTTTAGAAATTTGGGAAAAGTAGTGGGATTTGTAGGCGATATAACTATGGAATTTCAAGAAGATAATGAAGAAATTTTAAAGTGGCTAAATGCCTTACTGGTTTTTGGTGAATTTTCAGGTGTAGGGAGAAAAACAACGATGGGAATGGGACAAATAAAGATACTGTATTAGATTTTATATTTATTTAAAAATAACTCTGTTTCATAAGCTATTTTTTCAAGTGAAGGAACGGTAAAAATGTAACTTAATATGTTGTTAATTAACAATTTATTTGTAATTTTAGGTTGATATACAAACTCATTAATGTAGTCAAAAAACATAACATAGGTAATTAGCCTTGAAGAAATTATTTCCCATAAGCTTAGAGAAAAGTCATAACCAACAAAAGAAACCTTCAGGTTTACATTTTGAAATACATTATGTTTAAACTTATATTTACCAAAAAAGTAAGCAAATAAAAATGAAGAATAAAATTTATAAATATCATTTTTGTAAATAAATCTTCCTATTATTGACATTGGTATTGGAACAGTATAAGAATATTTATACTTTTTGGCTTCGGACATGCGTTCTAATATTAAGTAACCTTCTTCCAACCAAAACTTAAGTGCGTATTCAACATCATCTGATACTTTTTTTCTTCCATTTTTTATATTGTGGAATTTTAAATTTCCCTTTAAGTTTTCAACAACTAAGGCTTTTTTAGGAATTTCATTCAGATTTATAAATGAATATACCAAATCGTAATTATTTAAATCTATATTTTTGTGTTTCCTTTTAGAGGTTATAAAACATAGTTTCATTACTATCTCTCCTTTTATATAGTCCAGTTTATTTCTTCATAAGGTCTTCCTAGGTAAAGTATATCTCCATGAACTTCTGCGATTAACAATCTATCATATTCTTCTTCAATTAGTTTATCTATTTCGTGTAGTATCTCTGAAAGACTATTCGCATTTATTAGGAATACACTTAACTGATGGTGTTGTCCGAACGATTTTGAGATTTTTCTTACTTTACCCCTCCTTTTCTCTTCCTTAATATCATAGCAAAGCACAAATCGCATTATACAGCCTCTAAAAATTTATTTAATATTTCTTTTAACTTTTTCAAGTTTTTATCTTTATGGCTTTCAACCAAATTTAAAAGTTTATTGAAGGCTTCCTTTTTTAAGTAAACTCCTTTTCCATCCCTTTCAAAGTCTTTAGATAAAAACATCTTTTTATTTATAGCATTAAG
This sequence comes from Hydrogenothermaceae bacterium, assembly GCA_015490675.1. Lineage (GTDB taxonomy): Bacteria > Aquificota > Aquificia > Aquificales > Hydrogenothermaceae > Hydrogenothermus. Next base: position 1,600 of record WFXI01000009.1, on the reverse strand, counting down.
AATTTGCTTTGTTAGAGCAGGTCTTAAAGGCTCCATTATGTCAGACGCAAAGGAAGCATGTTTCCCTCTTTTCACATGTAAAAAAGATATATATGGGTCATATCCTAAAGTAAGGATTATAGGTATAGCTAAGCAGTAGTGAAAAGTATAGTAAAAGCTTAGTAAAGAATTTACTTCATCTTTTGGAGGATTGTATGTTCTTAGCTCAAATGTTAAATCTGTTTTTAATCTTTTTTTAAACTCTCTAAACATAAGTTGGGAAACACTACCTTCTATACCAAGGAGTGTATTTAAATCTTTACATTTTTCAATACTCTTTCTTTGTTCCTTTAAATTTAGTTCAAAATACTCTTCTATTGCTTTTATTTTTTCTTTTACAAAAAATTTTGCAATTTTTAATCTATTATTTTTATAAGCTTCATATTGTTGTAAACGAGCTAAAGAATTGCTTGGAAAATAATCTGCGTAAAGAACACCTTTCAAATTCCCATATTGAGTTAATAGAAAAACGGGAATTTTCTCTTTTAATAATTTATTTATAAGTTTTGAAGTTAAAGAAAATTCTCCTAACAAAATAAGGCTTTCTATATACTTCAATGGAATTGAGTGCTTTTCATTGCCTTTTTCTACAACTATTCTACCATGTGATAAAGAAATCTTAGAAGAGGAAATTATAGTAAGAATTCTCCTATCCATCTAAACAACAGTTATATCCCAAGGTTGTAAGGGATAACCTTTAAAAATATCTATTTTCTTTATAGGATAAAAGAACACCCTATCGGTTCTTCTATTTATCATTCTGCTTACTTCGTTTCTGATTGTCTCTATTTCCTTTCTTGTAGCTTTCGGAATGTAAAATACACTGTATTGAATTCGGTAACCGTATCTGAGTAAGAAATTTGAAACCTTGTTTCTTATCTGATTATTTGAAATATCGTAAGCTATCAGCCACTCCACTTTTAAAAATTATATGAAAACTATTTACACTATTAATCAGGCATGGTGAATTATCTTACGTGGCTTAGAGTTTTTTTAGCCTTTCCAGTGGTGTTCTTTATATTGGAAAGGGAGTTTACGGTTGCACTCGTTCTTTATCTTCTGGGAGCCTTGACAGACTGGCTTGATGGAAATTTAGCGAGGAAGAATAATACAGTTAACAATTTCGGGAAGCTACTTGACCCATACGCGGATAAGGTGTTTGTTCTCCTGCCGCTTATCGCCCTCGTAGAGGTGAGTAAAGTTAAGGCTATCTGGGTCATACTCCTTACATTTCGGGAGCTAAGCATTTCCTTTTTACGGAGTCTTGCTGTGGAGAAAGGGTTTTACATGGAGGCTTCTTCTTTGGGAAAGGTAAAGACCTTTTTAGAGTTTTTTTCTATTAGTCTTATACTTGCCGGTTTCAAACTGGGTGAAGTTCTCTTAGGGATTTCGGTAGTGTTCGCTTACGCTTCGGGTATTGATTATTTAAGTAAATATCTTAATTACGCGAAGCGTATCTAAAATGAAACACAACTTTTTTATCTCTTGGAAGTTCTTCTTAGAGAGGAAGCGTCAGAGTTTTGTGGCTACGCTGGGGGTGATTATAGGGACAGCGGCGTTT
>WFXI01000008.1 GCA_015490675.1 Hydrogenothermaceae bacterium | reverse complement strand
ATGAAAGTGTATTTATTGGAGAGTATGAAAGAGAAACAGATATTTACGGTTTAAGGATTTATGGCTTTCAAACAACAAAAACAAACCAGAATGGAATAGGATTATCTTCAGATTACAAACTTGAAAAAGATTTAGGTGTGTTTTTCAGAGGTGGATACTCAAATACAAACTATGATTTGTTTTTATCATCAGGTTTTGAAAAATTTAAAATCCTTTATGATAAGGACTCTTTAGGTTTTGCAGTTGGTTTTGTTAACGGTAAAGAGGATACAAAAGATATATATATAAGTGAAATTTTTTATGAAATAAAACCTAAAGAATTTTTGGCTATAACTTTTGATTTGCAATATATGAAGGAAATAAAAGAAAATTTTATATTGGGAACAAGGTTATACTTAGCTTATTAAAGTCTTCCTACTTTTTTCTTTATTTCGTCAAGAGAAATTTTGTAATATATAGGTCTTCCGTGGGGACATAGGTTCGGGTTGTCTGTTTCAAGCCATTGTTTTAAAAGAGAGTAAGCCTTTTCTTTATCTAATTTATCTCCAGCTTTAACAGACATTTTACATGCCATCTGTGAAAATATTTCTTCAGCTGTTATATGTAAATTTCCAGTTTCTAATATATCTCTTATAGCATTTTCTGCTGAAAATTGAGACATATTATAAGGAATTCCCGTTAAAAAAACTTGTGTATCCTCAATTTTAAAAGAAAATCCATAATTTTTAAGTCTATCTTCTAATATTTTTAGTCTTTGAATTTCATCAGGAGTAAGTTTTAATAAAACAGGAGTTATTAATTTTTGAGATGGAATTTCTCCTTTTTCTAAATATTCTTTCATTAAAATCTCAAAAAATATTCTTTCGTGAGCAACATGCTGGTCTATAAAATATACTTCACCATTAAAATATGCAACTAAAAATGTATCTTCTATTTGTCCTATTATTTCAAATTTGGATGCTTGATAATTAGATGTAGTTTGTTTTAATTGATAATTTCCTTCTTTATCAAAAGTATATGAAATAGTTTTTTTCTTGAAAATATTTAAACTTTCATTTAATGCTGATTTTACCAAATTAACAACAGAAGACTCTTTTACAAACTTGACCTCTTGTTTAGAAGGATGAACATTAAAATCTACAAAATAAGATGGTAAATCTATGAATAATATGTAAAATTTATCTCCAACTAATTCCTTAACTGTATTTTGAATTAAATAGTCTCTAACAGGTCTTTTGTTTATAAAAATATATTTCTTTTTTGTATAAGCATTTGCAAGATTTATGTAACCTTTTACACTTCCAAGACTACCTTCATAATCAATTTCTATTAAATCTTTTTCAAATTCTTCTCCAATAACTTTTAAAAGTCTATCTTTTAATGTAGAAGGATAAAAATTGTATAAAAGTTTTCCATCTACAGATATTGAAAGAGTTTTGTCTGTGTATATAAATGCATACTTAGAAAATACATCTAAAATATGCATAAGCTCTGTTTTTTCAGATTTTAAAAATTTTTGCCTTGCTGGAGTATTAAAAAATAATTCTCTTACTTCAACAGTAGTTCCAAGAGGTGAACCACATTCTCTAAAATATTGTAATTTTCCACCTTCTATGTAAAGTTCACTTCCTATAGGAGTTTCTATTGTTCTTGATGTTAATTTGAATTTTGAAACTGCTGAAATACTTGATAAAGCTTCTCCTCTAAAGCCATAGCTTTGAAGGGCAAATAAATCTTCTGCTGATGAAATTTTGCTTGTATTAAATCTTTGAACAGCTCTAATCATATCATCTGGATGTATTCCTATTCCATCGTCTTTTACTTTAATTAATCTTTTTCCGCCTTTTTCTATAAAAACTTCTATTTTTTTACTATCAGCATCTAAAGAATTTTCTATTAGTTCTTTTAAAACTGAAGCAGGTCTTTCTACAACTTCCCCAGCAGAGATTTTATTTATTACTTCTTCTGGAAGAGGTTTTATTCTCAATATTTTCCTCTCATAAAATGAATAGAATTATCTTTTTAAAAATAAATTTTTTTGTTCTTTTCTTTCTATTAATTTAATAATATCTTCCCATGAACTTTTTTTTACAATTTTTCTTTTCTTGTCTGCTATATATACTTTTCTAAAGTATTTTTTTAAAAATTCCAACATATTAATGGCTAGCTCTTTTGATATGAAATTAGGAGAGAATTCTACAAATAACCACATATCTTTACTTCTTTTTATAGTTTCCTCAGCACCTTTAAGAACATTATATTCATAACCTTCAACATCTATTTTTAAGAGGTCTATACTCTTTATAGAATTTTCTTCAGTAAATTTATCTATAGTTGTTTGGCTTATAGTTTCATATTTTTTTATACCTTTTAGGTGCTTATCATATATAGAATTATGCCCACTAGATGTATCTGCTATTGCTAAATTTACTTTTTTCTCCTCATTTCCAATAGCTAGATTATATGGTTTAACAGTTTGGGAAAGTTTATTGATACAAATATTTTTTTTTAATATCTTAAAGTTTTTTCTGCTAGCTTCAAAAGCATAAACCTTTCCATATTCTCCAACAAGTTTTCCAAATAACACAGAAAATACACCCCAATGAGCTCCAACATCTATTATCTTATCTCCACTTTTTACAATATTCTTTACAAAATCATCTTCTGGAGTTTCAGATTTACCTCTTGTTAATAACCATATACCATACTCATCTGAAGTATCTATAAGGTAATAGCAATCGCAGAATCTAACTTTAACTACTAAAAATTTGTTCATTAAGTGTTTTTTGTAAAGTTGAAAGTAGATATCCCTTAGAGGTTTTATTTTTGATAAATAACCTCTATATATTTTTTTTATAGGATTTTTCATTTTATCTTCTCCAAAACTTAATGAAAAATTTAGATAAAAATTATTAGAAAAAATTGTAAGATGTAAAGATTATATAATAACAGTTTGTTTAATTGTAGATTATTAGTAGGCAAATTTAAAATTTTTATTTAAATTTAATTATATACAACAAAATAAGGGAGGCCTGTTATGCTAAGAAAAGTTTTAATATTACTGACAACTTTAGCTGTTTTTAGTGTTTCATATGCTGTCAACTACAAGGAATTATATGATTTCCTAATTGATTTAAAAGGATGGGAAGCTTCACAACCTTCTGGACAATATGCAAAAACATTTTTTGGTGATATGCTTCAGGTAGAGAGAAACTATACAAATAAAGAAAAATCTTTAAAGGTTCAGATTATTAAAGGTAGCATGGTAATGTCTATGTGGATGCCGTTTTCTATGGTTGTGGAACAAGATACACCTGACAAATATGTTAAAACTACAGAAATAGAAGGATTTAAGGCGGGAATTAGCCATAACAAATATGATAATAGCGGACAGATAATTATTATGGTAGCTCCAACATCCGCATTTATCCTTAAGTATAGAGGTATGAATTACGAAGATGCAGTTGAAATTGCCAAGAAATTTCCATTGAAGAAAATTTCAATGAAACTAATGTAATTTATTAATCCTTGCAATATTAGAATTTTAGATTATATTAATAACTGTAAAAAATATAATTAAATGGAGGGATACCAATGGCAATTAGAAAACTAGAAAAATCTGAATGGGAAAGTTACTTTTCAGAATGGGATAAAAAATACAGAGAAGGACAACTTCCTAAAAAAGAAGTTCAGATTGAAATTGTGAACCCTGAAATTGGAGACCAAGTAGAAACCCATTGGCAAAAACTTGTAGGGCTAGCTTATGACCCTAAAGATGATGATTTTGAAGTAGTTGCAGAAAGACACGACCATTTGATACATAAACCTACCGAAGTTTATGTTGATGAAGAAAATGGGGATTTGAAAGTTGTTGAAGTTGTTCAATGGGATGGAACTAAGCATATAATTTCTTTAAGACCTGCTTCATAAAGATTAAAGGGGCTTTTGCCCCCTTCAGATTAATAACTTTCTTATAAAAACTGTTGCGTAACTACCTTTAGGCAGGAAAAATCTTATTTTTAATTTATTTTTATCTTTACTTAAAATTTTTATATTTTCAGGTATACAAACAGCATTTCTTTCTCCGTCAGTAAAGGCTTTTATTCCTATAACTTCTTTATCAAACCATTCTTCCTTTATATTGTATTTCTTTAAAACTTGTTGAAACACACTTTCTAAATGTTTATTTTCAAATTTAAATTCTTTTCCAGTATATGGAATTTTTAAATTTTTAAACTCCTCAAAATCAAAAACATCAATATAAAAACTTAATTTCCAGTTATTAATAAAATCTACCCTTTTGTATGGATACCTTTGTTCTATGTAATTTCTTAAAACTTCATTCCATATAAATGATTGATAGGCAAAATTAAACATTAATCTTATATTTTTAGGTAAAATTCTTACAGCTTTTTCAAAAGAAAGACCTCTTTTTAATCCTAAAATCAAATCTTTTTCATAACTTTCAGCAATAGGCTTTATATCCTTGTAAAATTCTTCCCATTTTCCCCAGTTTTTTAAAGAAAATTTAACAGAAAAGTATGCTTTTAATCCTTTTTCTATTTTTCCTTCTAAAAAATATTTAAAAATAAAATCATTTCGTGCTTTAACACTGCCAAACCTTTGTTCACCAAAATAATTTGCAAGTCCGTATTGATTAATTATTTCTAAATTTTTATAGATGTTTTTTCGTAGTTCTTTGTTTATGTTTCTTAGTGTTATTGTGAAAATATTTCCTTTATTGTCCCCTAAACTTAAAGGCTTATCACTTTTACCTACTTTTTTTATACAAAATTTTTCTTTTTTCTTTTTTCTTTCTACACAAAAATCATCTAGTTTACAGTCTTTAGGAATGGTTAAATACTGGGTTGTTACTGCATACTTATCTTTTAAGCCTGCAAAACCTATTTGAGAAGGAAGAATCTTTAATTTTTTTGATAAAAATCTAACAACCTGTAGGGTTGATAAATTAGTTTTCTCTAGCTTATAAACATTATAACTTCCTTCTTTTTTTAGGAAATTTTCAGGTAATACTTCTTCTACAATAAAATCTTCTGGAGATTGTTTTAAATGTTTATATATTGAATGGGTCATCGTCCATTGGGTTAGGGATATGGTATAAAATCTTTTTAGTTTTGCTGAGTATTACTTTTCCTTTTTTTATATCAATTAGTCTAATAAAAACTGTAACAAAATTCTCTGTTATAGAGTATGTTCCTGTTATCAAATATCTAGCTCTAAACTTCTTATTTTTTATATCGTGAGGTTTCCTTGATAAAGCAGTAATTCCAATATTATTGGCTTTAAATTTTTCTCTTAACTCTATTTGATATACAGAGACATTACATTGGTTTACAATAGAATCCCTTAAAAATTCTGTTAAAAATTCCCCTTTAGGAGTTGGTTTTAAAGTTTGATAATGAACAATATCTGCGAGAATTACCTTTCTATATTTAATATGCTTACAAAAATCTTTTGATATTTTGTTAAAGTCTTTTGAAAAATTTGTATTATAGAAAGCTTCATCAGGGGTTTGGTAAAAACAGCTTGAAAATATAAAAAAGAAAAAAATTAAATATATAAATCTCATTCTCCTATAATTTCCACTGTGTTTTCACTATCTTCGTAAAACTCCATATTATAAAGGTCATATGGTAGTATTATCTGTCCAGAAGAAACAATAGTATTATCTGAAACTCTTATAATCTTTGCATTAATTATTATTGAGTCTCCTAGTTTAGAGTAAGTTCCAACCAAGACACTTTCTATTCTTACTCCATTGTTTAATTTTAATTTGTTTATATTTCTACTTAAAATAAATTCTCCGTTCTTATTTATATATAAGTTCCTTGCAAGTCTTATATCTAAAACTTTCCATTTTCTCACTAAGAATTCGTGTTGTAGATTTTCTTTTATTAATCTTCCAAGATGACTTGTTTTTTCTATATTGTCTAAGTTTACGAAAGTAGTTATTACAATAGGGCAACATTTTACATTTTTTGTTAGATTTTGTTCTAGTTGGTCTGCAAGAAGAATAATCCTTGAGTTAAAAATCCCTTCTGGTGTTTGTGAAGGTATAATGTCTATTTTCTTTTCATAAGTTTTAACTAGTTCTTTCGCGTTTACAAGAATGACAAATAAAAACATAAAAAAATATGCAAACTTTAGTGTTTTCATCACTCATTTATATAAATAGTTTTTTTTCTATATTCAATTATACATTTTTTCTTTTTGACCTTATATGTTATAGGATAATCAAAGCTAGGGTCTTTTACCATTTCATATTCTTTTTGTTTTTTACATATAGGTTCTAAAATAACTGTTTTTTTAGGCTCCGTTTTTTCTGAGCACGATATGATTATAAAACTTGTTAAAAGGATAAAAAATAAAAAACTTTTTTTCATTACTATTTAGCCAGAGTTTTTTTCTTTAATTTATTTTTCGTTAAAGTATTAAGGTTTCTTTAAATTTTTCTTCCTAATTCTTATTGCATCAGGAGTTACTTCTATTAATTCATCGTTATTTATCCATTCCATAGCTTTTTCAAAATCCATTTCTTTATGTGGAACTATTTTGTATCCTTCTTCAGCACTCATTGCCCTAACATTTGTAAGTTTCTTTTCTCTTGTTATGTTTACCCATAAATCATTGTCTCTATTGTGTTGTCCTACTACCATACCTTCGTAAACTTCTGTTCCAGGAGGTATAAAGAATATACCTCTATCCTGTAAAGAATGTATTGCATAAGGAGTTGCAACTCCTTTCCTGTCAGAAACTAACGCTCCATTTTGTCTAGATTTTATATCTCCTGCCCAAGGCTCCCAGCCTTCAAAAATGGCGTGCATTATTCCTTCGCCTCTAGTATCTGTTTTAAACTCTGACCTGTATCCGATTAATCCTCTAGATGGGATAATAAACTCTAGTCGAACTCTCCCACTTCCATTATTTATCATATTTACCATTTTCCCTTTTCTAGAACCAAGTTTTTCTGTGACAACTCCTACAAATTCCTCAGGAATGTCTATTAAAACTCTTTCTACAGGCTCTAGTTTTTGACCATTTTCTTCTTTCACTATTACTTCAGGTTTTGAAACCTGAAATTCATAACCTTCTCTTCTCATCATTTCTGCCAAAATAGAAAGCTGGAGTTCTCCTCTCCCCATTACTAAAAAACTTTCTGGATTATTTGTGTCCTCTACTCTTATTGCAACATTTGTTAAGGTTTCTTTATATAACCTTTCTCTTAGATGTCTAGATGTTAAAAATTTTCCACTTCTTCCTGCAAAAGGTGAATCATTTACAGAGAAAATCATAGAAATTGTAGGCTCTTCTACAGAAATAGGTGGTAAAGCTTTTGGATTTTCTGCGTCGGAGATTGTTTCTCCAATATAAATATCATCCAGTCCTGCTATAGCAACAATATCTCCAGCTTTTGCTTCTTTAGTTTCTACTCTTT
>WFXI01000007.1 GCA_015490675.1 Hydrogenothermaceae bacterium | reverse complement strand
TAAGCTCCAACTTCATCAGCAATCTCTTTAAATTTTGCCCAATCAATTACCCTAGAGTATGCAGAAGCACCTGCAACAATCATTTTTGGTTTATGTTCTTTTGCAAGTCTATAAACTTCATCGTAATCTATAAGCTCTGTTTCTGGATTTAATCCATATTGAACAGAGTTAAAAACTATTCCAGAAGCATTAACTTTTGCTCCATGAGTTAAGTGTCCACCGTGGTCTAATCTCATTCCTAAGATAGTATCTCCTGGCTGCAGTTTAGAAAAATAAACAGCTTGATTAGCCTGTGACCCTGAATGAGGTTGAACATTTGCGTGCTCAGCCCCAAAAAGCTCTTTAACTCTCTTTATAGCTAAATCTTCAACAATATCTACATATTCACATCCACCATAGTATCTTTTAAATGGAAGACCTTCTGCATATTTGTTAGTTAAAACAGAACCTTGAGCTTCCATTACAGCATAAGAAGTATAATTCTCAGAAGCTATCATTTCTAAATGGTCTTGTTGTCTTTTAAATTCTTTTGAAACAGCTTCAAAAACTTCTGGGTCTGTTTGTTTTAAATGCTCTAGCAATAAACTTACCTCCTTTTAAAGTTTTAACTGTTCTATGTTATGAATTAAATGAACTCTTCTTTCGTGTCTACCACCTTCAAACTCTGTATTTAAAAATGTCTCAACAATAGATAATGCTAAATCTACTCCTAAAACTCTAGCTCCAAGTGCCAAAACATTTGCATCATTGTGTTTTCTTGCCATTCTTGCCATATATTCATTTGTGCAAAGAGCAGCCCTAATCCCTTTAACTTTATTTGCAGAAATAGAAATTCCTATTCCTGTTCCACATATCACAATTCCTCTATCTGCCTCTCCTTTAGCTACAGTTTCAGCAACATTTTCTCCAAAAATCGGATAGTCAACACTTTCTCTAGAATTTGTTCCTGTATCTACAACTTCATATCCTTTTTCTATTAAGTAATTTTTTATGACTTCCTTTAAATCATAACCAGCATGGTCACTTCCAATGGCTATTTTCATAAAAAACCTCTTTTTTTTCACATAATTTTTACAAAACATATTATACTATTAACTAATATTCTTATCCTAAACTAAGGGGGAAAACATGAAATTAAAAAAATTCCTAGCAGGTGCTATAGTATTTTCAACAATAACAGGTATTTCTTATTCTCAAGAATCCTGCTTAGAAGAAAATTCTATCTCTATAGATAAGGTTGAAAAAGCACTTAAACCACTACTTGGAAATGCTAAACCTGTTTCTGTTAAAGCATCACCTATAGATGAGTTGTATGAAGTTATTCTCGAAGTTAATGGTAGAAAAGTTCCAGTTTATGTTGATTGTTCACTAAACTATCTAATTACAGGAGAAATCATAGATGTTAAAAACAGAAAAAGCATAACAAGAGAAAGAGTCGCTCAACTAAAAAAAGAAGAAGCTAAAAAAATAAGTAATGAATTAAAAAAAGTTCTAGGTGCTAAAAAAGTTGAAAAGTTAAAAAATATAGTTGGTGAATCCTCGTTAGCAAGTTTTAGTATAGTAGACTTAAAAAATATTCCGTCAAAGGGAACAGTAACTTATGGAAATAAAAATGCAGATTTAACAATAATTGTAATAACAGACCCACAATGTCCTTTCTGTAAAAGATTACATGGTTCTATGAAAGAAGTATTAAAAGACAAAAATGTCAAATTTCAGTTAGTTATGTATCCACTTCCTTTCCACCAATACGCACAAGGATTATCTGAGGCTGTTGTTTGCCAAAACTCAAATGAAAAAGCTAAAAAGTTATTAGATGAAATTTTTGAAAGTCAAGGGAATAAAGAAAAGTTAAAAGAAATTTCTAAAAAATACAAATGCTCAGAAGGTAAAGATATAGTAGAAATACACAAAGAATTTGCTAAAAGTGTAAAAGTAGGAGGAACACCTACATTAATATTTGTAATAAGCAATAATAAAGGATTAAAAATATCTGGAGCATATCCACCAGAAAAATTAAAGCAAATAATAGATGTATTAAAGTAAAGTGCTAAAGGTAAAAAATTTAAATGTATCTTTTAAAGTTAAAGATGAAGTCATAAAAGCTGTTGAAAATGTATCTTTTGAAGTAAACAAAGGTGAAATTGTTTGTTTAGTAGGCGAATCTG
>WFXI01000006.1 GCA_015490675.1 Hydrogenothermaceae bacterium | reverse complement strand
TAAAAAGGCTTGGTAGAGACTACATAGACCTTTATCAAGTGCATTGGTGGGATAACCATACACCTATTGAAGAAACTGTAGAAGCTTTAAATGACCTTGTTAGAATTGGAAAAGTTAGATACATAGGAATTTCTGATTTTGCAGGTTGGCAGATTACAAAGTCAGTAATGCTTCAAGAAATGAAAGGTTATTCAAAATTTGTTTCTGCTCAGATGTATTATTCGCTGCTTGGTAGAGATATTGAGTTTGAAGTTGTCCCTGCATGTGAAGATTTAGGGCTTGGAATAGTTGCTTGGAGTCCGTTAGCTGGAGGATTTTTAACAGGGAAATATACAAAAGACCAATCTTATCCAGAAGACAGTAGATACTCAAGAATGGAAAGACCATTTTTAAGGTTTGATTTCAATAAAGCATATAACTTAATTGAAGAACTAAAAAAAATCGCATCAAAATACAATGCTACAGTTTCTCAAGTAGCTTTAAACTGGGTTAGACAAAAACCGTTTATTAGCTCTGTTATAATTGGAGTTAGAAGTTTAAAACAGCTTGAAGACAATTTAGGAGCTATAAATTTTGAGCTTTTAGAAGAAGATATAAGGTATTTAGATGAAATTACAACTCCAGAAAGACCTTATCCTCAATGGTTTTTAGATATGTTTGCTGATTTATAGAATTTAGTATATTTTTATCTATGATAACTTCATAAATCCTAGAGGGCTCTAATGTTAGCAGAAAAATATATTCCAAGATATACAATTGAAGATTATAAACACTGGCAAGGAGATTGGGAATTAATAGAAGGTATTCCTTTTGCTATGGCACCGTCCCCTTTTGGAAAACATCAAAAGATACTGGTTAATATTGCAACTGCATTTAATATTGAAAAATTTAAGTGTAGCGAAAAAAAATATAATGTATACGCAGAACTTGACTGGATAATTGATGAAGAAACAGTTGTTAGACCTGATATTCTTATTACTTGTGAAGAAGTAGAAAAACACTTAAAGTCTGCACCTAAACTTATAGTTGAAATAATATCAAAATCAACTGCCACAAAAGATGAAGAGATAAAGTTTAATCTATATGAAAAAGAAAAAGTTGAGTATTATATCCTTGTTTATCCAGATATAGAAAAAGTCAGAGGTTTTATTTTAAAAGATGGTAAATATGATAAATTTTTTGATGATGAAAAGGGGATTTTAAACATAAGTTTATGTGGTTGTCCTGTTAAAATAGATGTATCAAAATTCTTTATTTAGAGAGTCTATTTAGTTAGTGGATAATTTAAGCTGGAAGGAAATTTTATCTAGTATAAAACAATATAAAAAACAGTTAATTCTTGGAAATCTTTTTGCAATTTTTGCAACGGTTATTAGTATTCCTATTCCATTATTCTTACCTTTATTAGTTGATGAAGTCTTACTTGGTAAAGAAGGCATTTTTGTAAATACTTATAAATCTTTATTTGGGGAAGGCAATGTAATTTTATATACACTGTCGGCTTTATTTTTAGCTATATTTTTTAGGTTTTTACATTTTATTTTCTATACATTTCAAGTAAAAATTTTTACAAATATTTCAAAAGAAATTACATACAAAATCAGAGTAAAACTTTTAAAACATTTAGAAAAAGTTTCCATGTCTGAATTTGAGACTGAAGGAAGTGGAAAGATTGCATCTAAACTAATTACAGATATAAATACAATAGATGATTTTCTTGGAAAAAGCATAAGTAAATTTTTAGTTTCACTGCTCACTATTATTGGAGTAGCTATAGTTTTAATAAGTATTAACTGGAAATTAGGACTGTTTATAGTTTTGCTTAACCCTGTGGTTATATACTTTACAACAGCAGTTGGAAAAAAGGTTGGGAAATTAAAAAGAAAAGAAAATAAAGCTATAGAAATTTTTCAGGAGGCATTAATAGAAACTTTAGATTTATTTTGGCAAATTAGGGCATCAAACAGAGAAAAGTTTTTTCTTGCAAATCTAATTAAAGAGGCAAAAAAAGTAAAAGATACATCAACAGAATTTAGCTGGAAATCTGATAGTGCTACAAGGCTTTCTATGCTTGTATTTTTAACTGGATATGAAATTTTTAGAGCCACTGCAATTTTATT
>WFXI01000005.1 GCA_015490675.1 Hydrogenothermaceae bacterium | reverse complement strand
TAAGCTCCAACTTCATCAGCAATCTCTTTAAATTTTGCCCAATCAATTACCCTAGAGTATGCAGAAGCACCTGCAACAATCATTTTTGGTTTATGTTCTTTTGCAAGTCTATAAACTTCATCGTAATCTATAAGCTCTGTTTCTGGATTTAGTCCATATTGAACAGAGTTAAAAACTATTCCAGAAGCATTAACTTTTGCTCCATGAGTTAAGTGTCCACCGTGGTCTAATCTCATTCCTAAGATAGTATCTCCTGGCTGTAGTTTAGAAAAGTAAACAGCCTGATTAGCCTGTGACCCTGAGTGAGGTTGAACATTTGCGTGTTCAGCTCCAAAAAGCTCTTTAACTCTCTTTATAGCTAAATCTTCAACAATATCTACATATTCACATCCACCATAGTATCTTTTAAATGGAAGACCTTCTGCATATTTGTTAGTTAAAACAGAACCTTGAGCCTCCATTACAGCATAAGAAGTATAATTCTCAGAAGCTATCATTTCTAAATGGTCTTGTTGTCTTTTAAATTCTTTTGAAACAGCTTCAAAAACATCTGGGTCTGTTTGTTTTAAATGCTCTAGCAATAAACTTACCTCCTTTTAAAGTTTTAACTGTTCTATGTTATGAATTAAATGAACTCTTCTTTCGTGTCTACCACCTTCAAACTCTGTATTTAAAAATGTCTCAACAATTGATAATGCTAAATCTATTCCTAAAACCCTAGCTCCAAGTGCCAAAACATTTGCATCATTGTGTTTTCTTGCCATTCTTGCCATATACTCATTTGTGCAAAGAGCAGCCCTAATCCCTTTAACTTTATTTGCAGAAATAGAAATCCCTATTCCTGTTCCACATATCACAATTCCTCTATCTGCCTCTCCTTTAGCTACAGTTTCAGCAACACTTTCTCCAAAAATCGGATAGTCAACACTTCCTTTAGAATTTGTTCCTTTATCTACAACTTCATATCCTTTTTCTATTAAGTAATTTTTTATGATTTCCTTTAAATCATAACCAGCATGGTCACTTCCAATGGCTATTTTCATAAAAAACCTCTTTTTTTCACATAATTTTTACAAAACATATTATACTATTAACTAAAATTCTTATCCTTAAGATAGGGGGAAATTATGAAATTTAAAAATTTTTTAGTTAGTACAATAGTAATATCTACACTTACAGGAATATCCTATGCAAAGAATACTTGTTTATCGGAAAAAGATATTTCTTTACCAAAAGTTGAACAATCTCTTAAACCTATACTTGGAAACGCAAAACCTGTTTCAGTTAGCCCTTCTCCAGTTAAAAATATATATGAAGTAATTTTAGATGTTGGTGGAAGAAAAATACCTGTTTATATAGATTGTTCTTTGAACTACTTAATTACAGGAGAAATAGTTGATATAAAAAATAGAAAAAGCGTAACAAGAGAGAGAGTAGCTCAACTAAAAAAGGAAGAAGCTAAAAAAGTAAGCAATGAACTAAAAAAAGTTTTAGGTGCTGAAAAAGTTGAAAAACTTAAAAATATAGTCGGAGAATCTGCTTTATTAGGCTTTAGCATAGTAAGTCTTAATAATATACCTGATAAAGGGGTTATATCTTATGGTAAAAATAAGTCAGAGTTAACTATTTTAGTAGTAACAGACCCTCAATGTCCTTTCTGTAAAAGATTACATCAATCTATGAAAGAAGTATTAAATGACAAAAATGTTGAGTTTAAATTAATTATGTATCCACTACCTTTCCATAAATACGCTGAAGGATTATCTGAAGCTATTGTTTGTCAAAGTTCAAATGAAAAAGCTAAAAAACTATTAGATGAAATTTTCGAAAACCAAAGTAATAAAGAGAAACTCAAAGAAATAAGCCAAAAATATAAATGTAAAAAAGGCTCAGAAATTGTCAAAACACATAAAGAATTTGCCAAAAGTGTAAAAGTAGGAGGAACACCTACATTAATATTTGTAATAAGCAATAATAAAGGATTAAAAATATCTGGAGCATATCCACCTGAAAAGCTAAAGCAAATAATAGATGTTTTAAAGTAAAGTGCTAAAGGTAAAAAATTTAAATGTATCTTTTAAAGTTAAAGATGAAGTCATAAAAGCTGTTGAAAATGTATCTTTTGAAGTAAACAAAGGTGAAATTGTTTGTTTAGTAGGCGAATCTGGTAGTGGAAAAAGTGTAAGTTGTCATTCTATTTTAAAACTTCTTCCTAGGAACTCTATTGTTTCTGGGAGGATTTCCTTTGATAATATAGAAAACTTATTAGAACTTTCTGATAAAGAAATAAGAAAAATTAGAGGAAATAAAATTTCTATGGTTTTTCAAGAACCTTCAGCCGTTTTAAACCCCCTTTTAACAGTTGGAGAACAAATTGTAGAAACCATACTGGCTCATAAAAATATATCAAAAGAAGAGGCAAAAGAAATAGCTTTAAAAACTATGGAAATTGTAAATATCCCTGAACAACAAAAAAGGTTTAATCAATATCCCCACGAACTTTCTGGAGGCTTAAAACAAAGAGTTGCCATAGCAATAGCAATTGTAAATAATCCAGATATTTTACTGGCAGATGAGCCAACTACAGCCTTAGATGTTACAGTTGCAGCAAAAATACTAGAACTTTTCGTAAAGTTAAAAGAAAAAGGAATGGGGATTTTATTAATAACCCACGATTTAGGGGTTGTAGCACAGGTAGCAGATAGAGTTTATCTAATGTATAAAGGAGAAATTTTAGAGTGCTCTAATGTTTATGAGTTTTTTGAAAACCCTAAAACTGAATATGCAAAAAAATTATTACAATCTAGACCTATTTTTGTTTAACAGGTAAACCTTCTTCTTTCCAGGCATTTATTCCACCCTCTAAATTATAAACCTCATATCCTAAAGATGATAAAAATCTAGAAGCAGAAACACTTCTATTACCACTTCTGCAATAAACAATAATTTTTTTATCTTTTGGAATTTGATTAACTTTTTTAGAAAGTTCATATAAAGGAATTAAAACAGAGCCCTTTATCTTTCCATCTACTTTTACTTCTTGAGGAGTTCTAACATCTAAAATAAATACATTGTTTCTTTCTTTTTGAATGAGGCTATATGCTTCTTTGGGAGATAATTTTTCAAAATTTGCAAAAATAATTCCTTTCTTATAAAGAAAAAACAAAATAAAAAAGACAAAAATTAGTAGAAATATAAAATTACCTATATTCAACTTATTCTTCTCCTTGACAAAAATTTTTACTAAATCATATAAAATATGACAATTATTGTCATAACATTTGCTTATAACCTAAATAATTTTTGGCATATATATTGTATAATTAAATACAGAAAATATTAAAACCATTAAGGAGGTATGTAAAATGATGTACCAAGAGTTGGCTCTGGAACAAAAGGAAGAGCGTAAAGAAGAAAAAAGAAGGGCTCAAAAAGGTTTCACACTTATTGAGCTACTTGTAGTTATTGCAATTATTGCAATTTTAGCAGCAATTGCTATTCCACAATTTACAAAATACAAAAGAAAAGCTGCCGTATCCGCAGCATCTGGTGCATTAGCTCAATGTATCTCAGAAGCTTCTGCAATTTATGCTGATAATGGTTCTACTAGTTATTCTTGTCAGGTTGGAGATACTCAAATTGACATAGTTTTAGACAACAATACAGGAGAAGTTTCTACAATTGAAGGAGTATCCCCAGGAAGTACATTTACTGTAACTTATTCTGGTTATAGCTTATCTTGCTTATATAACTCTTCAAATGGAAGAGTGTCTTGTGAATAATATTTTAGTGAAAAAATATATTTAATAAAAAAAGGGGGTTCCCCCTTTTTTTTATTTTTGCTTTTTCGGGAGATAGAATAATGAGGGGATTTACTATAATTGAACTGTTAGTAGTGATAGCTATTATTGCTATTTTAGCAGCGATAGCTATCCCTCAGTACACAAAATATAAAAAAAGAAGCGCTGTTTCTGCCGCTATAGATGCTATGAGAGTATGTATTAACGAACTTGCAACAGAGTACACAAACAATAGTTCAATTACATCACTAGATTGTCCCATTCCTCAGGCAAACACAGTATGTCCAATATCTCTCTCAGAAAACAGCGGTTTATTTTATATAACAACATCAAACTGCACATTTACAATAGAAGGATACACAATAACCTGTTCTATAGACTCTTATAATAGAGTAAATTGTGAATAGAAAAATTTTAGTAATTTTTTTACTTACTCTAATTTACTTTGTCAATTTATATTTTTACATAGACGGTTTACACATATTTTCTAACAAAGAAAATGTACTAACTTCTTACGATGGATATTACTACGCATATCTAGCAAAGAAATTATTAGAGGACTCCTATAAAGCAATAGACTATCTTACCAATGTACCTGACTTTTCAATTTTTCCTTATCCAGTTCCTATGCATTCTTATATAGCTTATATTCTGGTCAAGTTTTTAAACATAAAACTTGAAACAATTATAATCTGGACATCTGTAATTTTAGCTCCTTTATTTATTTTCTCTATGTATTTGTATACAAGAAAATTTCTACCTATATATGCTTTTATTGGTGGAGCTATACTTGGGAGTTTAAACCCTGTATACTTTGGGAGGAATGTACCTGGCAGGTTTGATACAGATAGTTTAATTCTGTTTTTTATATTTTTAATTTTATTTTTAATAGTAAAACTTATAGAAAATTTAAAAAATCTCAAAGTTTCAATTATATATACTCTTACTCTTATTATTAGCTTCAATCTGTTTATGTGGTGGTACAAAAAGCCCCTATTTGCAGATGTTTTCCTAGTATCTATTATATTAGGAGCTATAAGCTATTACTACAAGGAAATTAAGAATAATAAAATACTTCTTAAAAACTTCTTACTAAATATAACTATTTACATTGTAGCATTATGGTCTTTCGCAAAAATAGGCATATTTGATGCTTTTAATAAAGTTATTTTTTATACTTTTAAACAACCTGAAGCATCAAGCTTTATCCCAGAATCAATAAAAAAACATATAACAGAATTGCAACCTGTAAGCTGGAATACTTTTTTAATGGCTATCACAGATAATACAATGCTAACTATAATAGGTATAGTAGGATTAATTTTAATATTCAAAAACCATTTTAAATATATTTCTGTTGCTATTCCTATTATTGCAATTGGAATTTTATCTTTTAAATCTGGAGTAAGATTTTTAATGTATTTAATCCCATTTATAGGTCTAGGTGTTGGATATTTTTATTACAGTTTGTACAAGTTTTTAACAAAAAAGTTACCCTTCTTAAATAAAGGAATTTATAAATTAGCCCTAATATTGTTAATTATTATATCTTCTTTCCCAGTTTCTATAGGTTTAATAAAACCACGACTAATAATAGATAATGAAACATTCTATTCTCTAAAAGAAGTAAAAGAGAAATTAGATAACAAGTCTTATATATGGCATACCTGGTCATATGGGTATCCATTGAAATACTTACTAGATAGAGGTGTTTATGTAGACAATGGAAATCAAAACATAATAAAAAATTTTGCTATAGCAAACTCATTATATACTACTTCTTTAGAAAAAAGTTATAAATTAATCTCGTTTATAACAAATCACTTTTTTGATGAATATTCTAAATTATCTTTAAAAGAGTTTGACTATAAAGTAAATAACTATACTCATCCTCCCAAAAATACAGTTTATATGTTTTTAACAAAAAGAATGCTTTTTGAAGTAGAAACAACACGACAGGGAGTTTATAACACAGACATCAAAAATTTTGAAATTCCAATGGTAAAAAACATAGCTAAATGTGAATTCATAAATAAATCTTTATACGATTGTAAAAAATTTATATTTAATGCAAATACAAAAACTTTATTGTGGACTCCATCTTTAGTAGAATTAAAAAAGGAACCTAGTATTATAAAAACTGTCTTTGTAGATAGAGCAAAACAAGTTGTTGAAGAAATAGATTTTAAATTAAAAACTCCTTCTGAAAAAAAATGGATTTTGGAAATTATACATATACCTGAAAAACAAGAACTTTACTTTTCCTATATAATACCTGTGTTTTACAATACTACTTTTAATAAACTATTTTTCCTTAGTTTAAAAAATCCCTTATTTGAAAAGATTTATGATAATTTTCCTTATATAGTAGTATTTAAAGCTAAAAACTAAAGAATTTACTGAACTTTATAAACAAATTCTATTTCAGCTTTTTCATTAGAAGAATTATTTTTTTCTGCAATCACCCTAATAGTAAAAATACGATCAATTCCTGAATTTTCTCTTCGTAATAAATAAGCCCTTAAAGTATAATCTCCTAATGTAGAAGGGCTTAAATCTATTCTACAATCATTTGTGTATCCTGTGGGAGGACAAGAAGAACAGGTACTTCCTCCATTACACGTTGGTTCACCATTTTGTAGCAAATTGGAAATAATTAACTCTGCTCCACCTTTTGCTGCTTCTA
This sequence comes from Hydrogenothermaceae bacterium, assembly GCA_015490675.1. GTDB lineage: Bacteria > Aquificota > Aquificia > Aquificales > Hydrogenothermaceae > Hydrogenothermus. The sequence continues at coordinate 6,031 of WFXI01000005.1, read as the reverse complement.
ATGCAGTATAATATCTTTTTTCTGTACCAGATATTTTCGTACCAGAAGTTAATAAATATAATAAAGCTCCTATAAATACTAAAGCAACTAAACCTAAAACTAAAGTTGTAACTAATGCAATTCCTTTTTCATTATTTTTCATATTTTCTCACCTTATAAATTCATTGGTTTAACTTTTATCATTAAAGGTTTCCACCTATAATTTTCATAATCAGAAGGGAGAGTAAGGTTTACCCCATTTACTTCTACACACATATTAGAACCACAGGTTACAGCCTGAGAGTATGTATATTCAGGGTCATATTTACCCTCTTGAATTAAGATATAAACATTTATAGCTTTAAGTTTCGTCCTTATATCACTATTGCTTGTTGGTAGAGTTGTTTGGTTTTCTTCTCCAGAATCTATAATTCCATTCCCATTTGTGTCTATATCAAAGGTTAATGCCCAATCTGCAACACAATTTAAAACAGGTTCTCCTGTAGTCGATCCACCTACTCTTCTAATTAAATTATATGTATTTATATTGCATCTATCTATTAAGTTACTATTAGATAATGTGTATGTTATTAACTCACAACGAGAAACTGAACAACCATTAGCACCTCCAGTATTATCAGCAACTTCTTTCCTTATAGGAAATGCTAAGTATACTTTATTACTGGTACATGTTCCTGAATCTGGAGAAATTCCTATTCCACTAATTTCCCCATAATCAAAATATTCTTTTGTTTCTGAATTCATTATACTTACGAAACTGGCAGAGGCAGTTTCTCTTCCATCATATCTTATTTCTAAATTTCCAGAATTACAAAAAGCTACAAGATAGCCTCTCGTAATCTCATTGGTATTATTTAATGTACTTCTTATCGTTAAAGTTTTGGTTGAAGAATCCCAAGCTATTATTGGATTTGTTTCATTAACAGGAATACCATAACCTATGTGTTCCAAGTCTAATCTTAATATTTCAAGACCTACTAAACTCTCTATTTGAGAAGAAATCTTTTCACTTTCTGACTTAAATCCCTTTAAAAGCTTTATATATGTAAGATAAGCGGTATATAAAACCAATCCTAAAATAAATAATGTTACTAAAACCTCTACAATAGTAAAACCCTTTTTATTCATAAGGACCTCACAAAAGTTTCTATACTATGAGTATAACTTTTTCCTTTATAGGACCAATTAACTGAAATTACAACCCTTTTTACTTTATTAGGAACTACATCCGAAGAAGTAACACTTAAAGTATAGCTAATAGTTTTATTTTTAAACTTTCTAGTTATTGTTTCGGTTCTATTGCTAGGAATACTACTAAAATCTACATTTCTATATTTCTCTGCATATTCATTAGCAATTTTTACAGCCTCATCTCTTAAAATATTTCTAACAGAATACTCGTATGTCATTATCAGAGCAGACAATAATCCTAAAAGCAATATGGCTGTAATAGCCAATGCTACTAAAGCTTCAATTATAGTAAAACCTTTATTTCCTTTATGGATTTCCATTACACTTCTCCATTTTTACTCTTATGTCACTTACTCTAACACAATCATATTGTGCCTCATTAGCAGAAGGATAAAAAATAGGTCCTCCTGAAAAAGTACCTCTTCTAGATATATTTACAGTATTGCCATCAAAATTAAAATTTAATTCTATACATTTTATAGAACCACTACCATAACTTGATACACAATCACTATCACTAGAATCACATTGAAGACAAACTTGATTGTTATTTACATTAACATTAAGTTTTATCTTTTCACTAAAAGCTTTTACTCTTGCCTCTTGTAAAAATCCATAAACTTTTTTTGTATCCTCCTCTATCTTGTATTTAGCCATCCAATTTGTAAAACTGGGAATAGCAAGTGAAAACACTATTCCCAGTATAACAATGAGTACTAAAATTTCTATTAATGTAAATCCATCTATTTTTCTAACCAAAGTAAAATCTCCCCTGTAAATGTAGAGTTGTTAAACGATATAGTAGGAGGTGCATTTTCAGGAGCAATTCCTCTAAACCAATTTGTAGTTCTTCCCATATTCTCAGTCAATTTAATTTGTTGTATATCTCCACCGGATAATTGTAATAGTACAGAACCACCTATATTACTTATTTCGTAAATACCTTGACAACTATCCGGTTTACCACCTGTTGCACAATTTAATGTCCAAAGTCTAGTATCTCCTCCAAAACTACATACATTCTGATTAGGTTTCACTGTTGCAAAAATTATTAAATTATTTGTTGTAGTGGAAGGGTCAGTTATCATTTTTTCACCATTATCCAGTCTTATATACCACCCTCTTATAACACCTTGTTTTGCTTCTCTACATACATTATCTACTAAATTTTCATCAGTAACATCTTGTGTACCTGTATATATATCTATATAGTAGTCTCCATTATTATCTTTTGTTATTTCTAAGGGTATACCAAATAATTTATTGCTCCCTACTTCCCAATCATCATCTTTAGCAAACCATCTTCCTGTTCCTAAATACATATACCATCTGTTAAAACATCTCATAAATTCAACTTTAGCAGTTACAGGCCCTATATCTGTTCCTAAAGTTGCTACATTTTTAAAATTCCAGTAATTGACATTTTCTACAAATGGCCCCAGTTTCGTTCCCGTCTTTTCTCCACCGAGAATAATTATTCCCCCTTTATAATTTGTAGGCGATCCATCCTGTCTTGTATAACCTATAGCTAAATAATCTGTATATGTATCGTCATTAAAATCTAAACCTTTAGAAAAAATTCTTCCAGCAAATGCTTTTTTTATCTCTGTATCTATAATTCTTTCTAAATTTCCATTCTCTAAGGCTAGGACAAAAAGTTTTAATGTATTATTTTCATTACTTGCAAATTGTGCAGTATAATTTACAGGACCAGAACCAAATACTATATGATACTTGTTATCTATAGTTTTAACAATTCCAGGTCCTGAATAAGAAAAACCTAGATCTTTATGAGTAAATTCCCATAATAATTTAGGAGTCTCCGGATCAGAAATATCTAATGCATAATATTCTGAGAGTCCTATACAACTGGATGATGATGTATCTGAACAAGTATCAGCAGGAGGATTTATTGGATTACTACAATTATTACTATCTCCTGTACATGTATAAGCACACGCTCCTCCTAATCTTAAACCACCTATTAGAACAATTTCTTCAACACCATCATTATCATAATCAGCGTTTAATATATATGGAGATAAATCATGCATATATATATGACAATATTCTGGATCTGCTAAATATCTCAGATACGGAAGCACATGTTTAGGTATAAATGCCCAAACTTCTTTTCCTAGATTTGTTCTATTTGTAAGTTCTGCTACATCATTTCCTGTATTTAGTTTATTTATCTTACCCACTTTGAAAGCATGTAACATTCCATCATTAGAGCCAACATAAACTACGCCGTAATCCCTGTAATAAACAATTTTAGGAGAGGAATATATGATATCTCCTAATTTCCATACATTACCACTACTATCAACCTGTCTTTTTCTACATCCTGATATATCTTCACCTCTTATGTATCTAACCAGTTTTTCATAATTAACAGTTCCATCTATATTCTTTAAACAAGCTGGGAATTGTGAAGTATTTGTTCCAAGGAAACTTTGAAAACTAGATAAATTTGATGTATTAAATTCTACTAAATCCCCTGTTTCATCTACAGTGTAAATAGTTCTGCTTGAAGCGGAAGTATTTTTAAGCTCTTTTCCTGCCTCCCACAGGTAATTTATCTCATCTAATGAATTATAAGTGGTATATAAGCTACCTTTATTTCCAGAAGAATCAGAGTTATATACATTAATATATAATTTACCATTTGTGTCTAAAGAAAACTCTAAAATTTTATCATCTTCAATATTTAATACATAATTACTGTCTGTATCCTCTCTAATGTTTTGAGCATTTCTTGTGTTTAAGAACCAATATGAGAATAACTGCCCCATCCAATCTACTTTATAACCTCCAAAATCCCTTTGAGGATAAAATACTGCCTGAACAACTAATGCACCTTTTGAATCCTTTTCAGATAAAACAGAAACAGATGTTCCAGAAACTACATTTGTTAAAATAGACTTAAATACTTTTTCTATAGCCTCTTTTACCTTTTCTGGATCCTCTCCAGAAGCAAATGTATCTGGTAAACCATCAAAATCGGCATCCCATTCTGCTCTACATGATGAATAAGAGGAATTTGTAATATCTACAGGTGTAGCAAATGAATTTGGAGAAGGGTATCCATTATAACCACAAGGCCATTTGTTATTATCATTATCATGAAATCCTCCAAATATTGCCATATGCTTAACAGCATTTTTCCCACTTCCATCCGTTAAAAACAAAGCTATTGAATAAACTTTTGCATTTTGATTACCAGACAAAGTGTTAACCAAATCAGCAGTACCTCCTCTCCACATATTATAAGTATCATAAATAGGGTCACCACCTGTATTCCACTCTCCATCTGTTAATAGCAATACGAAATTTTTTGCACAGGGAACAGTTTCTACTTTATTATTTATTGTAAATTCATAAGGATTTACATAATCAGAATCCCCTGTGTCAAAACCTCCATGATTTCCATCTTGTAAAGAAAAATATCTTCGAGCATCTTCCATAGCATATTTTGTGGGTGTATATCCACTCATACTCTTTGTATTAATAGCACTTATTAAGCTACTATAGTTGTAACTAGGCGAAACCCGTAAGGTTATTGAACTGCTTTGGAAAAAGTAAGCTCCTATCCTTGGTTTTTTTGCCAATCTTTGTGTCTTTTGCAGAATACCTTCTACTGCATCTGTATCAGGGTTATAACTGGTTGAATCTTTATAATATATATTTTGTCCATAATATAAGGTTACAACTTGTGCACCATCTGAACTAATAGTAGTTGTATATCCTCCTGTTAATACCCATCTAATTACATCAACTCTTTTCATATAGTCATAGTTAAGATAATTACCACTATATAAATCAACCCCCAAAGAACTATCATAGGTTGAAACTGTATATGGAGGAGATTGATTATCTTTTATTTTTTTCCAATATCTTTCATGAAGTACCCATCTTCTTCTTCCATTTACTCGTTCTCTAATATATACAGTCCTACATGAACTTGTACTTATATATGTTTGATGATATGTATCCCAACATGCATAATATGCATCCTCATCAAAAAAACCTTTATAAATTTTAGTTTGATCATAACTTACATTATTATCATACGCGTCAGCTTGCATACTTCCACTTGAATCTATAACTAAAAGTAAATTTGCATATGTTTCATCTTGCAGAAATGGAGGTTTTGAACAATATGTTTGTCTAGCCTCTGTTAAGTCAGATGGAGATTGTGCTATGGATAGTGAAAAGAAGGAAAGGATAGAAGCTAATAAGATATATAAATTTATACTTTTCATTTTTCTTCCTCCATTACTTTAATGCAACATTTATGAGAATGAGGTTTAACAAAAATTTTTACATATTCACCTTCTTTCAAGCATAAGCTATTATTACAAACTGCTGGCAAAATTATAGAAATATGCTTTCCATTTTCATATACAGAAACTACTGCTTTATCATCTGTTATTTGTGAGACTTCACCTTCATAATATGTTAAAGATTCCTCTTCCTCCGAATGCATAAGTTCATTAAAGTCACAGTCAAAAATTTCTTTTATATGTATCTCTTTAGGATTAGCATAAGTTTGCGAAAATATCAAAATCGCTAGAGCTATTATAAAAGTCTTCATAATTCCTCCAACCCAAATTAGATTTTTTCTGATTATAATATAAATTCATATTCGTAAAAAAATCGTGAATGAAAAAAGAGGTAATAGAAAAAATGTACGAAGACCTAAAACAAAAACTTTCTGATATAGAAGAAACATTTTCTAATATAAAAGAAATTTTAAAACCTGAAAAATTGCAGGAAGAAATAAAAAAACTAGATGAAGAAATGGGGAAACCTAATTTCTGGGATGATACTAAAAAGG
>WFXI01000004.1 GCA_015490675.1 Hydrogenothermaceae bacterium | reverse complement strand
ATTGTAGAAACTGTCATCATCTTAGGTCTAACTCTCAAGACAGCACCTTCGTAAACAGCCTTGAAGAATATATCTTTAGTTATTTTTCCATGTTCTTTTAGTTTGCCTTTAACAGCATCTTCTAGATATATAACCATAACTATTGCAGTTTCTGCAGCTACACCTAAAAGTGCCAAAAATCCAACAACGACAGCTATACTCATATTAAAGTTTAGATAATCTAAGTACCACAAACCTCCAAGTGTAGCAAAAGGAAGTGATAACATCACAATAAGAGTATTTGATAAATCTTTGAAAGTTATATAAACAAGGAGGAATATTATTAAAATTGTTAAAGGAATAATAAATTTCAGTCTTTCTTTCGCATGCTCCAAGTATTGACTTTGCCCTGCCCATTCCATAAAGTATCCAGAAGGGATATCTAAGCTGGCTAAAACAGTTTTTGCTTTATTTACATATTCTTCAGGAGTAACATTTGGCTGTGGAGTAATATAGATAAATACAACTTTCATACCTTTTTCTGATTTTATAACTGAAGGAGCTTCCTTATAGTAAACTTTTGCAACATCTTTTAGTAAAATACCCCTATTTAAAGGAGTAGGAATTACTAAATTTTCCAGAGCTTCTATATTATTTCTGTAATCGTAAGGAAATCTTATAAGCATAGGATATCTTTCTAATCCTTTATAAATTGTAGAAATAGGCATTCCACCAACAGCGGTTTGAACTACAGTTAAAACATCATCTGTAGTAAGGCCATATCTAGCTAATTTTTTCTTATCTATATCTATATATAAATAATACCCTTGAGCAACCCTATCAGCAAAAACAGATAAACTTTCAGGCATTTTTGCAAGGGCTTTTTCTATTTTTGTAGCAATTTCCTGAAGTTTTTCTAAATCATCACCATAAAGTTTTATACCTAAAGGTGTTCTAATTCCCGTTAAAAGCATATCAATTCTTCCTCTAATTGGATATGTCCAGCTATTTGTAAGTCCAGGAATTTTTAATTTATCTTCCATTTCTTGCATTAGCAGTTCATAAGTCATTCCTTCTCGCCAGTATTCTTTAGGCTTAAATGTAATAATTGTCTCTATCATAGAAAGTGGAGCAGGGTCTGTTGCTGTTTCAGCTCTACCTGCCTTCCCAAACACTGTATCAACTTCAGGGAAAGAAGCTATTATTTTATCTGTTATTTGAGTAATTCTTTTAGCTTCATTTGCAGAAATACCAAATGGAGTAACTGGCATATACATAAATGTTTGTTCATTTAACATTGGCATAAATTCCCAGGATAGTTTTTTATAAAGTGGATATACCATATAAAGAGCAATCAGTGTAAAGATTAAAACTAAATATCTAGCTTTTAAGGTTAATTTAATTATTGGAGAGTATAGCTTTATTAATATCCAATTCAAAGGATTTTTATTTTCAGGAAAAATTCTACCTCTTATCAGCCATACCATAAGTATGGGAACTAAAGTTATTGCTAAAACAGATGCAGCAAGCATTGTAAATGTTTTTGTATATGCTAAAGGTTTAAATAATAGACCTTCCTGTCCTGTTAAAGCGAAAACTGGTAAAAATGAAACTACAATAATAACAAGTGCAAAAAATATCGGTTTTCCAACTTGCTTTGAAGCTATTAATATTGCTTTTATTCTATCTTCATTTGTTATTTGTCCTTTTTCTCTTTTTAATTTTTCTAAATGTTTATGAGCATTTTCAACCATTACTATGGCACCATCTACCATAGCACCAATAGCAATGGCAATTCCACCTAGAGACATAATGTTAGATGTAATGTTAAACATTTTCATAAATAAAAATCCGATTAAAACAGCTAGAGGAAGTGTAAGAATTATTACAAGAGAGCTTCTAAAATGAAGTAAAAATAAACCAACAACTACAATTACTATTAAACTTTCTTCTAATAATGCTCTTTTTAATGTAGCGATAGCTTTTTCTATTAGCTCTGAACGGTCATAAGTTGTAATTATTTTTATATCTTCTGGTAATGCCTCTTTTATAGAATTTAGTTTTTCTTTTACAGCTTGAATAACTTTATAGGCATTTTCACCAAATCTCATTACAACAATTCCACCAACAACTTCACCTATGCCGTTTAGGTCTACCAGTCCCCTTCTTGGCATAGGAACAAGCTCAACTGTTGCGATATCTTTTATTCTTATTGGAATACCATTTTTATCTGTTTTAATTGTTATATTTTTAATATCTTCAAGATTTTGTATATATCCTTTTGCCTGAATAATATACTCAAATCCATTATGTTCTATAATTCTGCCACCAGTGTCATTATTGTTTTCTCTTAGAGCTTTTAATATTTCTTTTATTGATACATCATAAATTCTTAGCTTTTGAGGGTCTATTGTAATTTGATAACCCTTTACAAAACCACCTATAGAAGCAACTTCAGAAACACCATCTACAGAAAGAAGGGAATATCTTAAATACCAGTCTTGTAGAGTTCGCAGTTGCCATAAGTTTCTCTTTTCAGAAAAAATTGCATACTCAAATACCCACCCTACACCTGTAGCATCTGGACCTAATGTTATTTCTGCAGTCTTTGGTAATTTATCTTTTATTTGTGATAAATACTCTAAAACTCTACTCCTTGCCCAGTATATATCTGTTCCTTCTTTAAAAATTACATACACAGCAGAGGTTTCAAAAGAAGAGACACCTCTAACAGTTTCAATATTTGGAACAGATAAAAGTGTGCTAACTATTGGATATGTAATCTGGTCTTCTATAACTGCTGGAGATTGTCCAGCCCATTTTGTCCATACTATAACTTGAGGAGGAGAAAGGTCAGGAATAGCATCTAAAGGGGTTTTCTTTAAAGCCCAAAGGGAAGCTCCAAAAACCATAAAAACTATAGATAAAACAATTAGCTTATTTTTAACTGACCATTCTATTATTTTTTCTATCATTTTGTCCTTCCACTCTTAGTTTTAATGGTGATGGTGCATCATTGGTTTTCCAGCATTTTTGTATTTGCCACGCAGTTGAGCATCAGCATCAAGTAAGAATAATGCAGAATTAGCAACAACCATTCCTTCATGAATACCTTTTAATATTTCATAATATCCATCTACATATCTACCAAGTTTTACAAATACTGGTTCAAACACACCTTTTTCTTTTTGCCAGAATACCACCTGTTTTTTCCCAGTGTTTATCACTGCTGTATCAGGAAGTGCTAAAACTTTTCCAATAGGTATGCGTATATTTACTTTTGCATACATTCCTGGTAGATATTTGTAATCTTTATTATCAATAACAATACGAACATCTCTTGTTCTGTTTTTAAAATCCATCATTGGATATATATAATCAATCTTTCCTTTTATTGATTTTTCAGGATAACTATCAAAAATTAGTTCTACAGTCTGACCTTCTTTAACAAAAGGAATATCTGCTTCATAAACTTTTGCTAAAACCCAAAGTTTTTGGTGTTTTGCAATTCTAAATAAAGGTTTTCCTACTTCTACTTTTGAGCCTAGATAAACAAACTTTTCCATAATCCAGCCATCATAAGGAGAATAAAGGGTCATTGTTTTTAAAACTTTTCTTGTTTTTTTCAGTTCTTCAATTTGCTTTGGAGTTATATCCCAGTATAAAAGTCTTTTGTAAGATGCCTCATAGAATTTCCTTGCAGAATCTTTTAAAACTTCATCAGGGGAATTTTCTACACTTTTTAAATAATCATAAGCTCTTAAAAATTCTTCCTGAGCAGAAACAAGTTTTGGACTATAAATTTTTACTAAAGGTTGCCCTTTTTTTACATATTCACCTGTAAAGTCTGCATAAATCTCCTCTACATATCCATCAATTTTAAATGTAATATCTTTAATATCTGTTTCAGGATGAACTACATCTGCGTATGTTTCTATTGTCTTTACTAAATTTATTTTTCTAACTACTGTAGTATCTATATTAAAAAGTTGTTCTACTGTTAAAATTCCAATAGGTCTATCTGTTGTTTGAGTTGGTAGCTTAGCACTTTCTATAGTTTTATCTTCTTTATAGATTAAAGCTTCAAAATCAATTTTGTCATAAACCTTAAATACAAAACCAGCAACTAATCCTGTGATAGCTGAAGCTATTGCTATAATTATGACAAGCAGTTTGTTTTTCATTTTATAACTCCAGTTAATTTTTCTATGGTTTTATATGCAATGTGGTAATTAGCTGTTTCATCAATTAATTTAAGTTTTACTGTTAGAATTTGGTTTAAAGCTTTTAAAACATCAAATATATTTTTTTCTCCAACCTGATATTCGGAAATGATACTTTCATAAACTTTTTCTGTTTGAGGTTTTAAAAGTTCTTCAAATATTTTGAAGCTTTCAAAGGCAGTTTTAGCTTTGAAAAAGTTTTCTTCTAACATTGATTTTAAAAGTATATATTTATCTTTATAAGCTTTTTCTTTTTCTAATTTTAAGTTTGTTTCTTCTAAAACTCTCTTATCCTGTTTTTTTGAAGCCCAGAGGGGTATATTAAAACTAACTCCAAATGATACATAGTCTCTAAAAGGTGTTCTGTAAGAATAAGAACCAAACACTGTAAAATCAGGTTTATAATCAAGCTTTGCAAGTTTTATCTTTTTATTTGCTTCTTCAATTGAAGTTTTTATAGCTAAAAGCTCTGGATTATTATTTTTCATAGTTTCAACAAATGTATTTAGTCCAGAAATTTCTTTAGGCTTTTTTAGAGAAAAATCTAATTTATCCAGCTTTAAATTTGCATAATATTTTAAATTTGCTTCTATTTGTTTAAGTCTTCCCTTTAAAAAAACTTCTTTTTGTAGAAGTTCTGAGTAAAAAACATTTGCATTAAAAACTTCTGCCTGAGAAACCTTTCCTACACTATACAATGTATTGGAAAATCCTATTAACTGTCTTGCTATTTCTTTATATTCGTTTATAACTTTAAGCTTTTCTTTTATCTGCCAGTATAAATATAGATTTCTATAAATCTGATAAATTATTTCTTGTTTTTCTGCTTCTAACTTGTAATAAGTCTTATCATAAATTGTTTTAACAACAGAAGAACGAAGCTTTAATTTAGGTAAATATGGAATTTTTTGAGATATACCTAAGTTAATTGTTTGCATTGGCTCTAAATCTCTAGCAAATGGTTTGTAAAAAATTTGGATATCATTTACAGAAAAATTAACAATAGGGTCAGGTAAAGAAGTTTCAAATGTTTCTCTAGCTTTTATTGCTTTTAGTTTTTCTTCTATAGCCTTTAGTTTAGGATGGTTTTTATATGCTTTATCTATAATACTTGGTATGTCCTCAGCAGTTGCTAAACCTGTAATAAAAAGTAAAGATATAAGGAATTTCTTCATTTACATAGCTCCACAAAGGCAGGTTTTATAGTAAATTAAAAGAAAAAATACAACTACAAAGAAAATATAAACAATCCAAATATATTTAGGAATTTTTACATCTTTCTCTTCTATTAGAAGTTTAAGTCTTTCTTGCGTAAAATTATTCATAAGCGGATAAACTGTATTTAAAGAAACAACATTTATAAGAGTATTTGCCAGAGTTTTCTTACCTACAAAATTTATTGCAAACTTATCTGCATTTTTTTCAGATGAAAGAATAAAAGCATCTAAAACTTTTTGCTTAATCCAATTTGGAAATAACGAAAGTAAAATATCTGCAATAAGCATTTTTAAGCTATCTAGAGATTTTAGGTGACCTTTTTCGTGTAAAAATATTGTTTTTCTTTCTTTTTTATTAAGTTTATTAAAAATTTCTTTAGATAAGATGATTTTATTTAAGAAGTTAAATGCCACAACTGAAGGATAGTCTATTATTACCAAATTTCTTATTTTTTTTACCTTGAGTAAATTTATGTTTTTATTTATATCAACAAGTTTTTTTAGTTTAATTCCAAATATAAACAATGTTCTTACAAGAAAGAAGCTCATTACTAAAAATAAAGCTAGATAAAAAAATATGTTTATATGCTCTGTTAAGAACCAGCTTAAGGACATAACTTTATAACAACTTTGTAAATCAAAAATCCAAAGTTCTAGGTTAGAAATTAAATATGAAAATAAGTATAAATAAAGAAAAGAAGAAAAAAGGATAAAGCCAAAGATTAGATTATTTTTCTTCATTTCTTATCTTTTTTTCTATTAGTTTTTTTAGTTTTTCTATCTCTTCAGGGGATAATTCTTCTATAACACCTTCAAATGCAGGAATAGCTAAAGAAGGATTATTTCTTACCATATCAGATACAACCTTTTTAGCTACCATTTTTTCAAACTCTTCTTTTGTCATAAGTGGATAATATCTGTATCCTTTTCCTTCTTTTTCTCTTGTTAAAATTCCTTTTTTGTAAAGCCTATCTAAAATAGTCATTATAGTTGTATGTGCAAACTTTTCTTTACCTAAATACTCCCTTGTCTCACTAACTGTTGCATTTCCCAGCTTCCAAATAGCTTCCATAACCTTTTCTTCTAAATCTCCAAAAGGACTAGGCTTATGTTTTTTGAATTTTAAAGCTTTAAAAGCTTTCTTAAAGAATTCCATTGGCTCCTCCTTTATAGGTTAAAGCCAAATTTAAATGTAGCTGTTTTCCCATCTTTTTCTGCTTTTATAGTCATTTGCCATGTTCCAGGCATAGATAAATTAACTTTAGATTCATAATAACTACCTTTATCTTCAACAGGGTAATCAAAGCTCATTTCAGGCATTCCAGGCATTGGAGGCATATATCCATTAACTGAAACTTTTGCTCCAGTTAAAAGCTTTCCGTCTGGAGAGTAGATTTTTATTTTCCAGATATTAATACCAACATGTGGTGGTTGATCAGAAGTAATTACTGCTTTGTAACCTCCGTCTTGTAATTCCTTTTTAAATGCTTCTTTCTTTTCACAGGAAGCAATTAATCCTACTGCTATAATTGAAAACATAAACGTGTAGGCTAAAGAAAGTAACTTTTTCATTTATTATCTCCTTTTATACTTTATTTTGTTATTTTAAATTTAAAATAATTTTCTACTATTGTCAATAGTAATAAAATTCAACTAAAAACTAAATAATAAAAAAGAATTAGATGTAAACGATTAAGCTGTTGTAATTTTCCAAAAAAATAGGACGGGTAAATTTTAAGATTTCGGGATTTGGCGGGACTAAGCGGGACTTTTCGGGATATTGATATTGCTTGATTATTAGAAAATTATATTTTTTGTTAAAATTTTAAGTGTCCTATTTTTTGAGGAAAAGTGTCCTATTTTTTCTAGAAATTGATTTTCTACTTTTTATTTGGTTTTTGACATAATTGCTGGAATTATCTTTTCTTCAATTCTAACCTTATAAAAAAATATCTGTTAAGGATTTTTCTATGGCTACTAAAAAGTTCGCTCTTGGTATTGAAATAGGGGCTCTTGTAAAAGAGAGTTTTAAGTCTGCTGTTGGTCAATCAAAGAGAGATTTAAAGGCAATTCAAAAACTTGCAAAGATTAAAATTGGTGCTTCTATTGAGGCTAATAAAGAGAAATTAAAAAAGCAACTCTCTTCATGGAAGTCTGTTTTGGGAATGGCAATCTCTATGGGGACTCCTATTGTTGTTGGTGCTAATTTTGAGTTTCAGATGAAAAGGGTTAAGGCTTTAGCCAATGCTACAAGTGAGGAGTTTAAAGAGCTTGAGGCTAAGGCTAGAGAACTTGGAGCTACTACTCAATATTCGGCTTCTGAATTTGGAAAGGCTATGGAATATCTTTCTATGGCTGGTTTTAAGGTTGGTCAGACTTTAAAGGCTACTGAAGGTGTTTTGAATTTGGCTACTGTTGGTAATATTGACCTTGGAACTTCGGCTGATATTGCTTCTAATATTTTATCTGGTTTTGGTATGAAGGCTGATGAGATTAATCGTGTTGTTGATGTTATGGCTAAAACTATTACTTCTTCTAATACTTCTGTTGTTGAGCTTGGGGAAACTATGAAATATGTTGCTCCAATTGCCTCTAAGGTTGGAGCTTCTGTTGAGGAAGTTTCGGCTATGGCTGGGCTTTTGGCTAATATTGGTATTAAAGGTAGTCAGGCGGGGACTTCTTTAAGGGCTATGTTCTTAAGACTTTCTGCTCCTACTGGTGAAACTCAAAGGGCATTGGCTATGCTTGGTGTTAAGGTTCAGGATGCTCAAGGAAAGTTAAGACCGATGACTGATATTTTAGCTGATTTGCATAAAAGATTAAAGGTTATAGGCTCTGAAAAAATGAGAATGCAACTTCTAAAACAGATTTTTGGTGAAGAACCTGCATCTGCTGTTTCCGAGCTTTTAAAAAGGGCTGGAAGTGGTGAGCTTCAAAAGTATATTGAGGAAATTAAAAATGCTAAAGGTTCTGCTAAAAAGATGGTTGAGGAAATGAATGATACTGTAATGATGAGGTGGAAATCTGTTTTGTCTGCGGTTGAGGGGATATTTTTAACGATTTATAAGCCTTTAGAGCCTATTTTAAAGTTTACTTTAGATGTTGTTGTTGGCGGGCTTCGTATGCTAAATAAGGTTTTAGAGTTTACTGCTCCTGTTTTGTCTCCTGTTGTTTTTGGTTTTGGTGGGTTGTTTATTGTTTCTAAGTTGGTGGCGGTTGGAACTACTATGATGAAGCTGGGGCTTTTAAATGTGGTTAAGGCTATGTTTACTACTCATATTTCTTCTTTGAGGCTCATTTCTTCTTTGATTGGATTAAGAGGACAAAGTGTTTTGACTGCTGTTTCTTTGAATGGTGTTTCTACTTCTTTAAAAACTTTTTGGGGTAGGGTTGGTGGTGTTGTTTCTTCTGTGTTGGCTTTTTCTAAGGTTGCTTTGGCAAATGTTATTGCTACATCTAAGGCTGTTGGGATTGCTTTGCTTACGAGTCCTGTTTTTTGGATTGGTGCGGCTATTGCTGGTGTTGGTTATTTGATAGTTTCTAATTGGCAAAGTGTTAAAAAGTTTTT
>WFXI01000003.1 GCA_015490675.1 Hydrogenothermaceae bacterium | reverse complement strand
TTTTCCACAAATATTCTCCCACATTCTTTACATAAATATCTTTGCTTTCCTTGATTTGATTTCCCATTCTTTACTGTCTTTTCTGAGCCACAATATACGCATCTCATAGTTCCTATTTTACTTTAAATCAACTCTTTAACTAAATACCAACACTTTTGAACTTCTAAGCCATAAAAACATTGCCCTAATCATATAATCTAAAGCGGTGTCTTTTATGAATTCTTATGTTAAAAAATACTAAAAAGTATTAAAAATATAATATTGACATATTAGAAAAACATATTTATACATGATTTATATAGTTCTATTTTTTTATGGAGGATTTTAGTATGAATGAACTTTCATTAGCAAATGGAGAAATAGACAGGCTCCTTGCAGAAAGGCTCACAGACAAGGAACATATAGCAAACCTTGTGCTTCTCCTTGACCGCTTAGGAGAAATCAACTTTTTCCTCTCCATGTTAGAAGGTTTCATAGCCCGCTCCCCTGAGATACTTGAGAATGTAAACAGAACCCTTGTAGAACTTAGGGAACATGCTCCGGAAGGTAAAGAAAAGTTTAATGTTGCATTAATGTTCGAAGTGGCACAAAAACTTAATGAAATCCTATCCTCACCTGAAGTCAGGATAGTTGCATCAGCAGCCTATGAAGCCTTCAAAACCTATAATCCGGAAAAACAGGCAGTAGGAATGGTAGGAGCTATACGGTGTATGTCAGATAAAGACGTCCAAAAAAGTATTGGTCTCATATTCCACATTTTAAGAGAAATAGGAAAAAGCTTAAACCATTCAAAATAGGAGGTGAATATTATGGCTACAGCACTATGGCTCCAAGGTGGAGCATGCAGTGGAAACACAATGTCATTTCTAAATGCAGATGAGCCTACTGTATGTGATTTAGTCACAGATTTTGGGATAGAGGTTCTGTGGCATCCGTCCTTAGGAATGGAAATGGGTAATCAGGTACAGGAACTTCTAAGGAATATAGTTAACGGAAGTATACCCCTTGACGTCTTTATATTTGAAGGAACAGTCATTCAGGGACCAAACGGAAGTGGAAGATATAACATGTTTGCAGAAAGACCTATGAAAGACTGGGTTTACGAGCTTGCTCATGTTGCTAACTATGTTGTAGCAGTAGGGAACTGTGCAGTACAGGGAAACATACCGGCAACACCACCTAACCCAACAGATTCAACAGGTCTACAGTTTCACAGAACAGAAATGGGAGGATTTTTGGGAAAGGATTTTCGTTCAAAGGCTGGTCTACCTGTTATAAATATACCCGGATGTCCGGCTCACTATGATTGGATAACACAGATATTAGTAGCCATTGCAACAGGTAGGGGAAAAGATATAAAGCTTGACGAGTACAACCGTCCCCAGACATTCTTCAAGACTTATACCCAAACAGGATGTACAAGGGTACAGTTTTACGAGTACAAAATACCAACAGAAGAGTTTGGACAGGGTACAAGAAAAGGATGTCTATTCTATGAATTTGGATGTAGGGGTCCCGAAACCCATTCGTCATGTAATAGAATCCTCTGGAATAAACAGTCCTCAAAAACAAGAGCAGGACATCCATGTATAGGATGTACAGAGTATGGGTTCCCCCATGGTGAATTAGAAGTAGGAACAATATTCAAAACCCAAAAAGTTTTAGGTGTAATACCAAAAGAACTTCAAGAAGGAATAGACCCTGTAAGTTATATGGTACACGCTGCTATAGCAAGAGCAGTAGCTCCTAAATGGGCTAATGAAGATATGTTCGTAGTTTAACAAATATGGGAGGTAAAAAGAAATGGCAACTAAAGAAGTAAAAACTGCTTCAGAAACAAAAGAGCTCCATATAAGTCCCGTAGGAAGAGTAGAAGGAGACTTAGACGTTAAAGTAATCATAGAAGACGGTGTTGTAAAAGATGCATGGACAGAAGCATCAATGTTTAGAGGTTTTGAGATTATCTTAAGAGGAAAAGACCCACAGGCAGGACTAATAGTAACCCCAAGGGTATGTGGAATATGTGGAGGAAGCCATCTGTATAAAGCAGCTTTTGCCCTTGATACAGCATGGCAGACTGAACTACCACCGAACGCACTTTTAATCAGAAATATAGCTCAAGCATGTGAAACAGCCCAGAGTATCCCAAGATGGTTTTACGCCCTTTTTGCAATAGACCTTGTACACAGAAATTACGCCCGTTCGTCCATGTATGAAGAGGCTGTAAGACGTTTTGCACCATTTACAGGAAAACATTACGAGCTTGGTGTAACTATATCTGCAAAACCTGTAGAGATATACGCAATTTTCGGAGGACAGTGGCCTCACTCAAGTTTCATGGTACCCGGAGGAGTAATGGGAGCTCCTAATCTGGCGGATATAACAAGGGCAAAGGCAATAATGGAGTACTACAGGGAAAACTGGTTAGAGAGTGTATGGCTTGGATGTTCTGTTGATAGATGGCTCGAGAATAAAACTTGGGATGACATAATGGCATGGCTTGAAGAAAGTGAAAACCACTACAACTCAGACCTTGGATTTTTCATAAGGTACTGTATGGATATAGGACTTGATAAATACGGCGGTGGAGTAGGAAGATACATAGCAACAGGAACATACTTACACCACGAACTATATACAAAACCAACCATAGAAGGAAGAAATGAAGCTCTACAGCAACCTTCCGGAGTATACGATGGAGAAAAATTCCACGAATTTGACCATATGAATGTAAGGGAAGACGTCACCCACTCCTTCTATGAAGGAAATAGTATGCTTCATCCATGGGAAGGTGAAACTATTCCTGTTGACCCTGCAGATGGAAAGAAAAGAGGAAAATACTCATGGGCTAAAGCACCAAGGTATCTAATAGATGGCAAACCTATAACTGTAGAGGCAGGACCCCTTGCAAGACAGGTAGCATGTGGACAGGAACCAAAAGGAAAATACTGGGATCACGACCCACTCTTCTTAAACCTTATAAGAACACTGGGACCAAGTGTAATGGTAAGAGTCCTTGCAAGAATGCATGAAGCAGCAAAACTCTACAAAAAAATACATGAATGGCTTGACGCTATTGAGCTTGAAGAGAAGTTTTATATCAAACCTAAAGAACTTCCTGAAGGAAAAGGTTTTGGAGCTACAGAAGCAGCAAGGGGAGCTCTATCAGACTGGATAGTTATAGAAGATGGAAAAATCAAAAACTACCAAATCATTACACCAACAGCATGGAATATAGGTCCCAGAGACGCAAATGGAACAAGGGGACCTATGGAAGAAGCATTCATAGGTGCACCGATAGCAAATCCAGAAGACCCTATAGAGATTGGACATATAGCAAGAAGCTTTGATTCATGTCTTGTGTGTACAGTTCACGTTTATGACGGTAAAACTTCAAAAGAGCTTGCAAAATATAGGATTGTAGGGAAGTGATGATAGCTATAGTAGGATGTGGAAATTTACTCCGTGGAGATGATGGGGTAGGACCTATCCTCATAAGGAAACTGTGGGAGATAGGTTGCCCCTCTTTTGTTAAACTTGCAGATGGCGGAACGGCTGGGATGGATGTTCTCTTTCAAATAAAAGGTGCAAAACATGTAGTAATTATAGACGCCTGTGCAACAGGAGCAGAGCCGGGAACAATCTTTGAAGTACCCGGAGAAGAGTTTGAAAACATTCCACTTCCCCAGCAGTTAAACTTACATGCTTTTAGATGGGACCATGCGATTTCTGTCGGTAGATGGCTTTTAAAAGAAGAATTTCCAGAAAAGATAACTGTTTACCTGATAGAAGCCCAAAATATTGATTATGGAATGGAACTATCAGAGCCGGTAAAAGAAGCCATGGAACAGTTAATTGAAATCATAAAAGAAAAGTACTTTCAAAAGGAGATAGAGGTTGAAAGTTAAGATAAACGAAGAAGGTTATCTTATAATACCGGCAGAAATTTCTGAAAAGTTTTTTAACACCTTCTCTATATCGGTAGTTTATAAAGAAAACCAGTTAATAGTCTTTCCGGTAAAGGAAGAAGCAGGGGGCATTATCCTAAAGTACAAAAATTCAAAAGGAGACAGGTCAGCCCTTATAAAAGAGTTTTTGCCGCCTAACTTTAAACCCTCAGAAAAAAATGCTGTATGGAACGAAAATTTAAACGCACTTTTGATTAACATTTAGGGGTGAAAAGATGGAATATACAGTAGTAGGACTTCCTGAACTTCCACTTAGTTTATTTGCAGTAGAAAAAGGTGTAGACATAGAACAATCCTTAAGAAAAAACTCTGAAGGCTTGGATAAGTTTAAGTCTGTTTTAAAAACAGGTAGCTTTACACGAAGCGGAACAGAAATAGACTTTTACAACGATTTTATCGTATCCCCTTCAATAGAGAAATATCAGGATTTAAAAGAGATTTTAAAAAACGACACACTAAAACAACTGCTTAAAGTTGCTGGTTTTGTATTCGGATTTGAAGAAAAGTTAGAGCCGATACAATCAGAAGACATACGAATAAAAACTGTTTACTCCCTTATAAATTCATCCTTACTCTTTAAAAACGGAAAACAGAAAGAAGCGATTGAAGAACTACTGAAGATTGAGGAGTCATTAAAAGGAAACCCCTCTACAGAGCTTCTCAGAGCAAGGGTTATGTATGACAGATTAAACTTTGAAAAAGAGGTATCAGGTGTTTTTTCTACTCTTCCCCAAAGCTACCAAAATCTTATAAATATTTTTTCAGACACGGTTTTCGAAAAATTAGTCGCAGACCTCTGGCTTGATACAGGAACCGCTCTTCATGACCTTTCAAAAGGATACAAAAAGTTTGCCTTACTTGAGGCTATAAAGTGTTATACAAATGCCCTTAGTTTTTACAAAAAAGAAAAATTCCCAAAAACCTACGCCCTTATAAAAAACAACATTGCCCTTGCCTATCTTGTAATGCCTATTGAAGTCCCGGAAGACCAGCTAAAACTTTCATATGCAGTACAGTGCCTTAAAGAAGTTCGTTCTATCTACTCAAAGGAAGAAGACTACAATGAATGGGTAGCAGCCACTATAAACATGGCAAATGCCCTTCAACATCTTCCAAGCTCAAACCCTGCAAAAAATCTTGTTAAGGCTATCGAGCTGTACGATGAAATTCTTACAGATGGAAGGATAAAGGATGACCCAATTAAATTAGCAAAAGTCTTGGCAAACTACGGCAGTGCCCTTGCCCATCTTGGACTACTTGCAAAAGGAAAAACCTACCTTGAAAAGTCAAAGGATATATTCAAACAGTTTGGGTTTCATGAAGAAGTAGAAATTATAGACGAGGTTTTAGAAGAAATAGAGGAAAAAATGGGGTTAAACCATGCAAACCAGTAAACAAAAGGACTTTTATCAGCTTGTTAGAGAAATAGATGAAAATCTAAAAAAGATATCGGAAATTGAAAATGAAGAAGTTTTGAACAGGTGCATGTCTTTAAAAGAAAGTATAGAACAGCTAAACGCTTATATTCTGAAAAAATTAATAAGAATCATAAAGTACTCAGAAAACTGCTCACCTATACTAAGGGAAATCGCATCAGACCCGGAGATTTACGCAATTCTCCTAAAATACGGTATAGTAAAGCCGGATATAAACACAAAAGTGATTTATGCACTTGAAAAGGTAAAACCTTATATGCAATCCCACGGAGGAGATGTAGAGCTTGTAAAAATAGAAGGAGATACTGTATATGTAGCCTTGAAAGGTGCATGTACAGGATGTTCTTCATCTATGACAACCCTGAAAGAAGGAATTGAAAAAATAATAAAAGAAACAGTCCCGGAAATAAAACATGTAAGAGCAGTACCGTATAATCCATCGGCAGTGAGTTTCCATATCGGCATAAATGATAGCAATGAAAAACTTATAGAAGCTATGCCTTTGAGAGAGATTTGGGGAAAAGAAATATCAAGATTTAAAACAGAAAACATAGATGTAATACTTATAAACTACGGTGGAAATATATATGCTTATAAAAACTCATGTGCTCACCTTGGACTTGGTCTTGAAAATGGTTATATAGAAAACTCCTGTATCGTATGTCCACACCACGGGTTTAAATACAGA
Organism: Hydrogenothermaceae bacterium; assembly: GCA_015490675.1. Taxonomy (GTDB): domain Bacteria; phylum Aquificota; class Aquificia; order Aquificales; family Hydrogenothermaceae; genus Hydrogenothermus. Next base: position 19,024 of record WFXI01000003.1, on the reverse strand, counting down.
GTAGAAACAGGAGAGTGTGTAAATGTCCCCCATGTTCAGCTTGAGCCTGTAAAAGTAGTCATAAAGGAGGACACAATTTGGTTAAAAGTATAACCTTTGAGCCTGTTTTTCAGATAGGAGCTATTTCAGAAGGAGGTCTTAGAATTCCATCAGGAAAAGCATCCCCTTACTCCTTGTACAACCCAAGGGGTGTTTATTTTGACGATAAATACTTCATTATTAGTGATACCGGAAACCACAGGGTTTTAATATGGTACGGTTTCCCTGAAGAGAACCAATCCCCTGATATTGTCCTTGGGCATACAGATTTTTACACAGACAGTCCAAATTCTTCAGGTGTGGAAACAGGTCTTTATATGCCAACAGGTGTGGTTGTTTATAACGATATGCTTTTTGTTGCAGATGCGTGGAATCACAGGGTTTTAATCTGGATTGACTTTCCTAAAGAGAACTGCCAGAGGGCAGATATTGTCATAGGTCAGGATAGTTTTTCTTCAAACAGCCAGAATAAAGGAAAGGAAGTATCGGATACATCTTTGTTTTGGCCTTATAGTGTGAATGTTATAGATGGGAACCTTTGGATAACAGATACAGGAAACAGACGGGTATTAGGCTGGAAAGGTATTCCAGACAGGAACAAGCCTGCTGATATTCTTCTTGGGCAAGATGACTTTTTTACAAACTTAGAAAACAGGGGAAAATCTGTAGATAAAAACACGTTTAGATGGTGTCATGGTATCGATGGAAACAGTGAAAGGCTTTATATTGCCGATGCAGGAAACCATAGGGTATTAGGTTGGAAACCTGTACCTGAAAAGGATACAGAAGCTAATATTCTAATAGGACAGAAAGATTTTTACTCAAGTTATGAGTATCCGTATGAAAAACAAAGTAGTAGAAATCTCAGATTTCCATACTCTATAAGTGTATTTGAGAATTTCCTTGTAGTAGCTGATACTGCTAATAATAGGGTACTTATATGGAACAGTTTACCTGATGGAGTATATCAACCTGCAGATTTTGTTTTAGGACAAGAAAATTTTGAAGAAAACGGTGAAAACAGATGGAAAAGTGTCCAGTTAGATACTTTATGCTGGCCTTACGGTGTTTATATGTATAAAAGCAAAATTGCAATAGCAGACTCAGGAAATAATAGAGTTGTAATATGGAAACTAAAACGTTGACTAAAAGTTTTAAAACTTTAGATTTTTTAAAGAGAAAACTAAATAGGAGTGTGCCATGTGTCTTTCAATACCATCAAAAGTAGTTGAAATTCTTGAAGATAATTACGCAATTGTCGATACCATGGGAGTGAAAAGGAAAGTCTCTTTAGACCTTATGCCTGAACCTGTCCAGATAGGAGACTACGTTCTAATACACGTAGGATATGCGATGACAAAGCTAAACCACGAAGAAGCCCTTGAAAGCCTGAAAGTGTACGAAGAGCTGGTAGAGAAACTTGAAGAGGAAGAGAAAAAGTAAATATTTGGAGAGTAGGAAATCTATAAACAGGAGATAGAAATGGTAAATATAACCTCTATAGCAAAAGAGTTGTCTATTACGGAAGATGAATTAATAAAAGAAAGTTTAAAGACGTATCTTCAGGATAAGCTTTTAGAAATAGAAAGTGAGATTTTTAGAATTAAGAAAAAACTTGGTGTAGAAAATATTCATGAACTAAATGCAAAAGCTGAGAAAGGTGAAATTTCTGAAGAAGAAGCATTCGAAGATTATTTTTTATTAGACAATCTTGAAGCAGAGAAAGAAAAAATAGAGAAAATATTAACTTTATAGAGGAGTAAAGCAATGAATGAAATAATTTTTTTAGTTGAAGAAGATATAGAGGGTGGATATATAGCAAAGGCATTGGGGGAAAGTATAATAACTCAGGGAGAAACATTAGAAGAATTGAAAAAAAATATAAAAGACGCAGTAAATTGCCACTTTGAAGAAGAACAAAAACCAAAAATTATAAGGCTTCATATTGTAAAAGAAGAGGTTCTTCCTAATGTCTAAAATTCCGTGTCCCATAACTTATGAACTCTTTAAATGAGGTATAAATCATGCAAAACGTAGATTATATAAAAGACTTTAGAAGCTCAAAAAGGATAAAAGCGATAGCGAAGGCTATCAAAGAAGAGGTACACGAACCTATAAACGTAATGGAAATCTGCGGAGGACATACCCATACAATAATGAAGTTTGGACTAAAACAGCTTCTTCCACTGGAAATAGACTTTATCCATGGTCCCGGTTGCCCTGTCTGTATAATGCCTAAAGAGAGAATAGACCATGCGATAGCCTTAGCACAGGATAAAAACAATATAGTTGCAACCCTTGGAGATATGATAAGAGTTCCCGGTTCAAAAAGCTCACTCCAGAAAGAAAGGGCAAAAGGAAAAAATATAAAAATGGTCTATGCACCTTTTGATGTTATAAAAATAGCAAAGGAAAATCCAGATAAAAATATCATATACTTTGCTATTGGCTTTGAGACAACAACACCTATGACCGCTGCTCTTATAGAAAGAGTACAAAAGGAAAAGATTAAAAATATTTACTTTCATATAAACCATGTTTTAGTTCCACCACCGGTTAAAGCAATAATGGACAGCGGAGAAGCTAAGATAGACGCTTTTATAGGACCTTCCCATGTGTCAGTAATAGCGGGAGCAAAAATTTATAAAGAGATTGTTGATTTATACCAGACCCCTGTCGTAGTTGCAGGATTTGAGCCTGTTGACATTATGGAAAGTATACTCTGGATAATCAGGCAGTTTAAAGAGGGACGAAGAGAAGTAGAAATACAGTACTCAAGAGCTGTAAACTGGGAAGGGAACAGAAAAGCTCAGGAGCTTATAAACAAATATATGGAGCCACGGGAAAGCTTTAGATGGAGAGGAATTGGAGATATTCCTTACTCTGCACTAAAACTGAAAGATGAATACGCAGACTTAGACGCAGAAAAAGTATTCGCTGATATCCTACCAAATGAACCAATTGACGACCATAAACTCTGTATCTGTGGAGACATCCTAAAAGGAGTAGCAAAACCTCACGACTGCAAAGTTTTTGGAACTGCCTGCACACCCCAAAATCCACTTGGCTCATGTATGGTATCCTCAGAAGGAGCCTGCGCCGCTTATTACAAGTATGGTAAGTTGGAGCTGGTTTAATATAATGTATGTATACATTATTTGAGGTAGTAAAATGAAAAGAACACAGATTTATTTAGATGAGGAGATTTATCAATATCTAAAAGAAGAAAGCAAAAAAACAGGCAAAAGTATTTCAGAGCTAATAAGAGAAAAACTAAAAAAGGAAATTAATCAAAACAAAGAAAATCTATTAAAAGCCATAAAAGAAGTAGCTGGAATATGGAGTTATCAAACTGAAGATGTTAAGGATTATATAAAGAGTATGAGGAAGGGGAAGAGGCTTGATAATCTTTGATACTGATGTGCTGATATGGATTTTAAGAGGAAAAGAAGAAATTATCCAAAAAGCTGAAAAATTAATAAACGAAACAAATGGATATGTTTATATAACACCTGTGCAAATAGCTGAAATTTATGCAGGGGCAAGGAAGAAGGAATTGAAACAAATAGAAAAGTTACTAAATAGTTTCAGAAAAGTTGATATAAATGAGGAAATAGGAAAATTGTCAGGAGTGTTTATGAACAAATATAGAAAATCTCATAGTGTAGAATTGGCAGATAGCTTAATTGCAGCATGTTGCAAAGTTTATGGATTTAAACTGTGGACTTTAAATAAAAAACATTATCCAATGATAAAGGGGAATTTAATTTAGGAGATTGTAATGAAACAGGTGCTTTTATCCCACGGTGGTGGAGGAGAAGAAACTCAAAAACTAATAAAAGAGCTGTTCTTTAAATATTTTTCAAATCCGATTTTAGAAAAAATGGAAGATGCAGCAGTTTTAGACATAAACTCAAAACTTGCATTTACAACGGACAGTTTTACAGTATCACCTATTTTCTTCAAAGGTGGAAACATAGGAAAGCTTACCATTGCAGGAACGGTAAATGACCTTGCAATGATGGGAGCAAAACCAAAATATCTAAGCTGTTCGTTTATAATCGAAGAAGGACTTCCATTTAAAGACCTTGAAGAAATTGTTAAGTCTATGGCAGAAGAGATGAAAAAAACAGGAGTACAGATAGTTACAGGGGATACAAAAGTAGTTCCAAAAGGCTCAGCAGATAAGATTTTTATAAACACCACAGGAATTGGAGAAATAGTTTATGAAGGAATTTCAGCTCATAACATAGAGGAAGGAGACGTAATTTTAGTTTCCGGAACAATAGGAGACCATGGAGCATGTATAATGGCTCAAAGAGAAGGAATAGAGTTAGAAGGAGACATAGCCTCAGATTGTGCTTCTCTATGGCCGCTGGTAGAAGATTTAATAAATGCCGGAATAACAATAAAAGCAATGAGGGACCCAACAAGAGGAGGGCTTTCAGCAGTATTAAATGAGTGGGCAGAGCAGTCAAACATAGGAATAGAAACAGAAGAAGAGAAAATCCCTGTAAAAGACGAAATTCAGGGACTTTGTGAACTGCTTGGACTTGAACCTTACACGCTTGCAAATGAGGGAAAGCTTATATTAGCTGTTCCTGAAAATGAAGATGAGAAAGCTTTAAAAGTCATGAAAAACAATGAACTTGGAAAAGATGCAGAAATTATAGGAAAAGCAATTTCCGACTACAAAGGAAAAGTAATCCTAAAATCCTCTTACGGTTCTAAAAGAATTATGGAACCTCCTGCAGGAGAACTTCTACCAAGGATTTGCTAAATATATACAATAATTTTTTTAGAGTACTTATTAGAATTTATAATTGACATGAGCTTACTATATTCTGACCAATGCAAAACTTTGAAAATCTCATAATTAACACATATAATCTTTAAAAACTTCTCTGGAGGATGTATAAAAAACTATGGGTAGTTTATCTCCTGAAGAACAGCTAAAACTAATAAAAAAAGGAGTACTTGAGATAATATCAGAAGAAGAGCTATTAGAAAAACTGAAAGAAGGTAGACCCCTTATTGTTAAAGCAGGTTTTGACCCTACAGCTCCAGACCTTCACCTTGGACATACGGTTCTTCTTCAGAAACTAAGAACATTCCAGCAACTTGGACATACTGTTTACTTTATCATAGGTGATTTTACAGCTATGATTGGAGACCCATCAGGAAGGGATAAAACCCGTCCACCTTTAACAAAAGAAGAAGTCCTAAAAAATGCAGAGACTTATAAAGAGCAGGTATTTAAAATTTTAGACCTACAAAAAACAATTGTAGTTTTTAATAGTGAGTGGCTTGGTAGTATGTCCCCTGAAGACCTTATAAGGCTAACTGCAAAATACACAGTAGCAAGGATGCTTGAAAGGGATGATTTTAAGAAAAGATTTAAAGAAAACGTTCCTATCTATATACATGAATTTATCTACCCACTTTTACAGGCTTACGATTCTGTAGCAATAAAAGCAGATGTTGAGCTTGGTGGTTCAGACCAAAGGTTTAATCTCCTCATTGGTAGGGATATACAAAAAGAATACGGTATAGAAAAGCCACAGATTGCTATTCTCTTACCTCTCCTTGTGGGAACAGACGGTGTAAAGAAAATGAGTAAATCTTACGGAAACTACATAGGAATTACAGAACCACCAGAAGAAATGTTCGGAAAAGTAATGTCTATACCGGATGAGATTATGTGGGACTACTGGACACTCTTAACAGACCTCACAGAAGAAGAGATAGAAAAGATGAAAAAAGACGTTGAAAGTGGAACTGTTCATCCAATGGAAGTAAAAAAAGAGCTCGCTATGTATATAGTATCAAGATTTCATGGAGAAGAAGCTGCCATAAAGGCAAAAGAACACTTTGAAAGAGTGTTCTCTAAAAGGGAACTGCCTGAAGAAATTCCAGAACCAGAAATAACAGTAGCTTCAGAAGGAAAGATACCACTTTACGAGCTTGTGTACAAAATCGGTTATGCTCCTTCAAAATCAGAAGCAAGGAGAATTATAAAAGGCGGTGGAGTAAAAATCGACGGAAATAAAATAACAGACCCGTATGCAGAAATAGACCTGACAAAAGAGTTCGTACTACAGGTAGGAAAAAGAAAATTTGCAAGGATAAAACCAGAAAAAATAAAGGTTGAGGCATAGAGAGTTTACCTCTTCCTTATTTATTTAAATTTTGAAAAGGTTATATTTACTCCTATTTACCAAAACTTTTTAAAAATAATAGGCATTGCCATTTTTGAATCTAAATAGGGTTTTATTTTTTGTTCTAATAGGTCTGAGATATGGTTTTCAAGTTTTATATTCAAACTCCCAATATATGACCTGTAAACTGCCTGTTTTGTCATAAACTTCCCACTCTAATTTGTTCAATTTTTCGATTATTTTTTATCTGTTTTTTGGATTTTTAGGAGTTATTCTTATCCCTATATCAGCTTCTATATCCTCAGGAATACTTATGATTTCCACCTTTTCTATTTCTGGTATTTTTCCCATTTTTCTAATGTTTTGAGAGTTTTTTATCTAATTTCTCCAAAAGATTCACACCAAAAATAATGATTGGTATTGATAATATCAATAAAATAAATAACAACAAATAGTATTCAGTCATTGACATTCTTTTCGTCCTCCTTTCCTTATAAAAAACAGCCCAACAACTACAACTATAATGTAAGCAATTATGGAATATATAACAATATAAGGATTAACAGAGTCTTTTGTTAAAGCTGTATTATTGAGAATACTATAATTGCTACACCAATATTTAACAAATGCTTTCCAAATTCTTTTAAATCTTCTCTTTCCATTTATTCCTCAAACTCTTCGTAAACTGCTAATAGCTCTCCCTTGTCTTCAAAAATTTCCCAAATAATGTCATTTATTTTGTGTTGAACATCTAACCAGTCATAACCTTTTTTTAATTTTATCTTTAACCCAATATCAGCCTCCACATCATCAGGAACATTAATAATTTCCATATCTTCAACTTCTTTTAATTTTGATACTTTATCTAAAAGCTTGGTTATTAAAGTAATATTTTTCACTATAACCAAAAATTCTAATTTCTCTTTTGTGTTTAATTACTTTCTTATTTTTTACCTTACACAATAGCTTTTTTCTTAAACTTCCTGCTTGGTTTGTGGTATGCTTTCCACAAATCATAATCCATCTGTAATCCGAGCCAGAATTCTGCAGTTGTTCCAAATCTCTCAGCTAATCTTATAGCCATTTCGGGAGATATACCTCTTTTTTTGTTTACTATTTCATTAACAGCCCTTACACTAACTCCAAGCTCTCTGGCAAGCTTAGACTGGGTAAGTCCTAAAGGTTTCATAAATTCTTCTTCGAGGATTTCTCCCGGATGTGTAGGTTCCCTTTTAAGCTCTGCTATAGGAACAACTTCTATTCGTTGTTTATTCTTTAAAGCTTTTTTGAATTCTTTTATATTCATAATAAAAACCTCCTTAATGGTAATCTACAATAGCAACATCATAGGCGTCGCCATTTTCAAATCTAAATATAATCCTATACTGGTCATTTATCCGTATACTATAAAAACCATCTAAATCTCCTTTTAGTGCTTCCAACCTATTAGAAGGTGGAATTTTCAAATCTTCCAGAGTTTTAGCCCTTCTTAACATATCCAACTTCCTAACAGCTCTTTTCCAAATATCAGGCGGGAACTTTTTACTCCTACCTGTCCTATATAACTTTTCTGTATCCTTATCAATAAAATTTTTTATCATTATTTACCTTTTACACTAATGGTTAATTTATATCGTATATATTATAAATGCAAATTATTTTCTAATCTCTTAATTTTTTAAATTTTTCAAAAACAGTCTTAAAAGTATCTTTTTATAATGGGACTACCTCTTTTAGAACCTGTTTTTTTATGTAAGATTTTAGGGATTTTTTCATTATTAAATCTACTTTTAGTCCTAATAGTTCTAATAAGTAGTTTTCAAGTTTTATAAACTGAATTAGAGAAATTGGCTTTTTAAATTCAACTAATGTGTCTATGTCGCTCTCTTTCGTCTGTGTTTCCCTAACATAAGAACCAAATATAGCTATGCTTTTTACATTATATTTTTCTTCTAATTCTTTTTTATGCTCTTTTAGGATTTTCTTTATTTTTTCTAAATTTTGCACTATAAACTCCTGTTAACTTTTCAACTCTCTCTATTTTTATCTTTACAGAGTTCATAAAAAAATATCAATACAAACCATTCCATTTATTTAATTTCGCTGTATAAAGATTTAACTAATTCTCCAACATTTTCTTTTCCTATTAGTTTTTTGTACATATTCTCAGCAGCTTTTTTAAGTTCTTTACTAATTAAGCCGTGTTTAATTGAATATACTGCTTCAGCAAGAGCAATAGTAATATCGCATTCTTTTACCAAAGAACCCCAGACTGGCTTGTATTCAGAGTTACAGTAATCTTTTCTAAATTTTTCTTCGTTATCAAATTTTTTAACTTCCTCGCCTTTCAAAATTCTATTAGAAAATTCATCTGATATATTTTCATCTCTGTCCTTATTTCCATTGAGCATATCTAAATAATACTCTATATCCCTTGCTATATAGGATGGCAACAACTTAATTATTCTATTTTTTGTTTCTTCAATCTCAATTTGTTTGATAACTTTCTTATCAAAAACTTCTTTTATTCCACTTACAATGTCTCTTGTAACTATCTCAGGTAAATCATGAAACAATGCAGTAAAAAATGTATTTACGATACAACTGTCACTTACATAATCCTTTTTATTGTTCAAAATAAAATAAACTAAAGAAGCTACCATAAATACATGTCCAAGAACTGAAGTTTCTGGTATTCTTACAGTTTGTATCCATCTTTTTTGAAATCTTAACTGTCCACACAAATCAATAAATCCGTAGCTTTTCTTTCCTAATGAAAATTTTTGAACTCCAATCAACTCATAAAAATCTTCTAATTTATTTTCTATTTCTTTTTTAGTTTCTTCTATTCCATACATGTCTGAAGCCACCTTATATATAAATTGAAATTCCCAATATGTAGCAAGGTAATGAGCCGCACTTATTATTCTTTTTTCGGTTTGAAGAAATTCTTCATGTTCAAAATAATTTTTCATTTTTTCAAATAATTCTTCATTTATATCAGACAATTTTTCACTATACTGTTTTAAAACGAATTCATTGATTTTTTCCTTTTTATTTTTTATCAATTTATGAAATAAGGTTGGCTTAATATCTGTTAAAACTGCTCTTTGAAGTGCTTCAAATATTAATCCGTCAATTAAATCCTTCCAGTTAATTTCAATACCTTTCTCTTCTTCTTCCATTCTTGCTAATAAAAAGGCAATAATTGCCTTGTGGGATTGTTTGTCTAATTCTGTAATGTTAAAAGGTCTCGGATGATCATTCCATCTTTCAATTACAGCAAGATCAAAAAGTTTGTCCACAAAAAAGTATAAGTTTTCCATTTTCTAATCCCCCAAATTATTGTAATTTTTCAAGTAATTATCTATTAATAAATCAACATTATCTTCACAAGATATATTAATTTTTAATTCTCCTCTTATTTCATAATCATAATTTGCTATGTGCTTCCACTCATCTAAAGAAAGATTATAAATCTTGGTACATAGAACTAAATCTATTAAATCTATTTCTTCTTTAATATTACTGGTCAGAAATCTATTTCTTTGTTCATCAAAAACACTAAATAGTTTTTCCATAAATCTTTTCTTTAAAGCTTCTAATATATTATTATTCTGTAAGATTGAATTTTCTTCGGGCAATGGGAACTCTTCTAATATATCTTCGTTCATATGTCTTCCATCTCCATAAATTCTAAGCCAAAAATAAAATAATGAAGAATTCATCAATAGTAATAGGAAGTTATAATATAAATTATCAACAAATATTGATTTTATTTCAGAACTTTCATAAGGTTTCTTATTGAAAGCATTATACCAATAATTACCACTTGTTCTTATCCAGAGTTTTTTTCCAATTTTATTTATTATTCTTTCAACTTTTTCTTTATTATCTAAAAGTTTATCTAAAATTTTTACGTTTATATTTTCTCCAAGCTTAGGTAATCTATGTGGTTGATTATAGTTTACACCTATAGGTAATAAATAATTATCTGCCTTACTTACAGCTATACTATATAAATTAGGAGTCTCTCTAAACATTCTACTTGTGAAAATTCCATAATTTTTTATATTATTTTTGTTTAAACACATTAGAATGGAAACTGATTGAGTCATACTCTCAAATATTCTACATCTGTCTCTGTCAAAAGAATATATTTTCGCTTTTTCAAAATTTTCAAAAATTTGTTGTCTATTGCCAGAAAATTTTTTATTGAAAGTGATAGCAAATGTGATGATATAAAATAAATTTCCTCCTTCTTTTAATATAGATATTCCTTTTTCTACAAAGGGACTGGATATATCCGATGATGTGGAATAATTGTAATATTTTTCTATAAATTTTTTTGCATCAACTTCTCCATTTTTGTGTTTATTTAATAGGTTTCCATACGGTGGATTTCCTATTACTATATCAAAACCATCTTCTACTCCAAACATCCATTCCGGGTCAAACCAGTCTGCTGATGAAAGCTGGTCAAATATATCAAAATTTGCTATTTTTTTCGTTGTTTCATAAGACATGCCAATATTTTTTAATTCATTTTTTAGCTCATCTCTAATTTTTTTAGCTTTTTCCTGTATTCTCTTTTTCTGCCCCCTGTTGCTTGCAGAAAAATAATTCCTCATTAAATCCTTATATTCTTCTTCTAACTGAAGAATCTTTGGAGTTTTAAATAATAAGCCTTGCTTTGATTTGTCTAAACCTATTAATGTATTGGCTGCTACAAATTTAGTTTCAAGGTTTGGAAGAGGTAGTATCCCATAGTTTTCTCTGTTTTTGTCTATCTTCTGGTCTATTAGCAAGGACAAGAAAAATCTTAATTTTGCTATCTGAATAGCTATAGGTTGTATGTCTACTCCATAGATGGAATTTTCTATCAAAAACAGTTTTCTGGAATAATCAAGTTCGTTTTCAAATGCTTTTTCTAATTCTTCTTTCTGTTTTTCTATATCTTTTAATAACTCCTCCCTTACTTTAATGTCCTGTATTAAATAGGCTTCTTTTTTTAATTTTTCTAATCTTTGTATCTGTTTTTCTTTCCACAGTTTATTTTCTGGGTCAAGTTTATGTAATATATGGACAAGCTTATGAAGTATTCCCATTGGAAATGCTCCAGAGCCAACGGCAGGGTCAATTATTTTCAGCTCATCAATAGCTGTTATTACCTTTTGCTTTTCTTCGTCTGATAAGAGTTGTCTTTCATCATAAGATAAGAGCTCTCTTAATTTATTTTCTTCTATTCCTGTTTTATTTACAAAATAATGAATTAAAGATTCATCAACCATAAACTCAACTATTTCTTTAGGTGTGTAGTAAGAACCTGTTTCTTTCCTTGCTGTTTTACTTGTTTCTGGATTGTAGGCAGCTAAAAGGTTTTCAAAGATATGTCCTAAAAGTTCTGGGTCTAAAGAAACTTCAACATCAATAGGACTACTCTCATCAGCTGTAAAGTTATATTCTTTTAGAATATTTATTAATCCTTTTACTTTGGTCTTTTTACTGCTACCATAGAAAAATGTTAAATCTGTATTTATTTCATCTGAATAAAACAGATGGTCTGGAAGTTTTGCTCTCTTTTTATCGTTTCTTGAAAAACCATCAATGTAATCTTTATCTCTGTCTAAACACTCAAATAATCCACCATTTATAAATGGGACAGGCTCAAGTAATTTTATAAATTCTTCCTTTGGTATAAGTAGTTTTTTGGCATATCTGTAAAGAGTTTTTACTCCAAAATGCTCTCTATTTTCTGGGAAATTTCCTTCTGTTGCGAATTTTCTGTCTTTTGGGTATCTGTTAAGGGTCGCAAAAAATAGATTTTGAAGAATTACATTGTAGTAGTTATCACCAGTTTTAAAATCTTTAACTATATTTCTTAAGCTTTCTTCATCAAAAATCTCTTCAGGAATTAGTTTTCTTTCTTTTAAAAACCATACAAAAATAATCCTTGTTATCAGCCTTATAAGATTTTCTTCGTTTTTACCACCGGGAAAGCTTGCCTTTCCTTCATTTAGCTCTTTTAATGCCCAGGCGTACCAGTTCTGTATTTCGTTATAAAACTCTTTTGTTAGTTGTTTTATGCTGAAGGCTTTTTGAATTTTTTCAATATAGGTAAAATCCGCCTCATCAAGCTGTTTAATAAAAGTCCTGTTTGGCTGGTCTTTGCTTACATAGTATGTGTATCTTTTGTAGTGGCTGAATTCTCTTTTAGTTCCTTTATACTCTGCATAAACAAATGAAAGCCTAAAGTTTCCATCCTTATCATAAAATATAAATATTCCTGCGTCTGTGCTGTTTAGTTTCAGTAAATCTCTAGCTATTTCATACTGCTGTCTTTTACTGCTTTTTTCTGTTAGATTTTCTTTTATTTTTATTGTGTAAAACTCAAGTTTGTTGCCGTCATCTAATTCAAGCTCCCCGATTAATAAAGGCTTTTCAAATCTATCTAAATGTTTTTCTATTGGAATTATTTCTTCTTTGGGTTTAAAACTGTAATTTTTTTCTTCAAAATATTCAATAAAAATCTCATTTATATTTTCTGGATTTGCGAAAATTTCTTCAACTAATTCTTTGGTTTGCATTAATCCCTCGTTATTTTAACTGCTTTATTACTTCTTTTATTAATTTATCACTTATATAAAATCCTTTTTCTTTGATTTTTAAAATTTCTTTAATAGGATTTTCTAAAAATCCTTTTTCATGAGCTAATATTAGAATACCAACAGTTCCAATTATTTTAAATCCTAAATGCTTTGCAAAAAGACGAGGCTCTTTATTACCTAATACTAACAAATCGGCTTTTATTTCCTGTCCTAAAATAATAACTTCTGCTTCTCCATAGTCTAAAATACTCCTTAAAATATTTACTTCATTTGAGTTTTTTACTTTTTTCAATTCTATCCACTTGCCTACATACTTTCCTACTTCTTTTGCTCCAGTTTTACCTTTTCCTTCTTCAACAACCTCTTTATATACAGCCTCTGGAATAATTACCTTTTTGAAAATTTTTTCTAAAAGTTCAAGTTGTGAAATGCTTGATAAGGCTATTAAGGGAGATGCATTACATATAACTTTTTTCATAGCTCTTTTATTGTTTCCAAATCTTCTTTGAAATCTTCTATATCATACTTTAGAGGTATTTGATTTTCCTTTAGTTTTTCCATAAATTCCTGAACACTCAAACCTGCAAGCTGTCTTGCCTTTCCAAAAGAAAGTTTCCCCTTCTCATAAAAGTGCATAGCAATCTGTATCTTCAATTCAGATGACAGTTCACCTTTTGGTATGTTAAGTATTTTTATAACATCTTCTGGAAGGTCTATAGTTATTTTCATAACAAATTACCTCAATATGGTTTCCTATCTCATACTAAATATATTTCAATTATATAAAAATCATACAATAGCTTTTTTCTTAAACTTTAAATTATTCACTAATATTTTCTATTGCTATTAAAACTTCTTTTTCTAATTTTTTTATTTTATATTTTTGAATAAAATCTACTCCTCCAAGTTCTTCCATAAGTTTATTGAAATAATCAATACATTCATCAATTTTGTTTTGGTTTAAATTTGAAATTTCCCTTAGCGTATATACAGGGATAGTTCCGTAATCCTCAATATCTTTTATGAGATTTTTTATAAATGTATAAACTTTTTCATTATTCTGAATTTCTGGCTTTAAGAGTAAACTTTTTAGCATATTTCTTGCTTTTACTTCTGGGTCGTTAGCTGCTGGTCTGAGTTGTTTGTTGCTTTCGTAATTTTTTAACTGTTCATAAGCCTCCCAGAATTTTTCAGACTTTTCAAGAGGTTTCTCTTCTGGAGTTGCTTTTATTTTTTCATGTATCTCTTCAAAAGAAACAGTTAAAGGCTGGTCTTCTAAGTAGCTTTTATAGTTTATAAACAGGTTTTTTCCTTTTTTGATGAGTAATATAAGCTCGTCTTCATTCCCTTTTTTTGATATTTTTATTCTGTTTGGCAGTTTTTCTATCTGGGATATAATCTGTGGGTCTTCTTCCTTTATTTTTTGGAACTCCTTTATAGCTTTTGTAAAGAAACTCTCTTCTTCTGTTTCATCTGGATTTTTTGATAATCTCTGATAAAGTTCTGAAGGTGTTGGCTCTTCATCAGGTGAGAAAATTTTTGCGTCTTCTCCAATGCTGTTATGTATAAGAAACAGTTTATTTTCTGCTATTTCCCTTTGTTTTGTTAAGCTTTCTCCTTTTTCAGTAGGGAAGAAATTAACAACGTACAATTTATCAAACACTTTCTGTCCTATTCTGTTTATCCTTCCTACTCGCTGGATAACTCTGACAGGATTCCATGGGATATCATAATTAATGATTATTCCAACCCTTGCAAGATTAAAACCTTCTGAAATTTTGTCTGTGGTTAACAAGACATCATATTCATCTTCTTGATACCTGTAACTTGCATCAAAATTTCTTTTTATCTGCTCTATTTTTGAGCTTGATAGACGTCCATCTACTGTTAAGACATTGAATTCCTGTTCTAACTTTGGCTTTAAATACCTAACTGTATCTCTAAATTCTGAAAAAACGATAACTTTTCTTTTTGGTTTTTTTTCTTTTGATAAAGTGTCTTTTATCAGGTTTATAAGCTCTTTTGCTTTTGGGTCGTTTTCAACCAAATTCAATTTATCTATCTCATTTAAAATTTTTTTAAAAAGCCTTATGTCTGACTCAATATCTTTTAGGAATTCTTCTTTTTTCTTAAAGGCGTTTATATCGTAAATATAGTATTCCCTTCCAATATTTCTTTTTTCCTTTTCTATATTTGTTGAGCTTTTTAGTATTTCTGTCCTTTTTTGAAGTTCTTCAAGTATCTCATCATCATCTAAATTAAAGCTCTCTTCTATAAATTTTCTGTCTAAAACATAGTAGCCTGTTCTATTTATAAACTCTTTTGCTTTCTCATAGATTTTTAAAAAGTTTTCAATACTCTGTCTAAATGAACCAAAGGAACTTTCAAATCTTCTTACAAGCAGTCTCCTCATAAAATCTCTCAGGTTTTCCTGCTGGTAGAACTCAAATGCTTCTTTTTCTTCATCAGCTTTTTCTGACGTTATTCCTTTTTCATATATATATGGGACGTATATTGCTCCTTTAAATCTTCCATTATCCTTTGAAAAATAATCATTTAATACCTTATCATAAAACTTTGATTGTTCTTTTGTAAGCTCATAGAGTTTTTCTATAGGGTCTTCTAATTTTGGAAGTTTTTTTATTTCTTCTTTATAAAGTGGGTTTTTCATAAGGTCAAGTCTGTTTCTTCTTATTACTACTGGCTGGATAAATCTTTTTACCTCTTTTGCAAGGGTTTTTATTCTTTTATCTATTTCTTTTATGTTTATATTCTTATGGCTAAAAAGCTCTTTAAATAGCCTTAATGCCTTTTTTCTTTTGGCTGGATCAGTTGATTTGTAATATTTTTTTATATATACAAGATTTTTAAACTCTTTTTCATATCTTTTAAATCTGATTAAAGCATTTTCTTCAAGGGTTATTGTTGATTTTTTTGGTGGTTGGAAAAGTTTAAGCAGAGAAAAAATATCAGATGGTCTGTTGTTAAAAGGTGTAGCCGTTAGCAGTATTACCTGTTTACCTCTTACTATTTTGCTCAACAGGTCATAGCTTTTTGTATCTTCATTTCTAAATCTGTGGGCTTCGTCAATAATAATGACTTCTATATCTGGGTCTTCGTTGACCGCTTTAAGGACCTGATCTAACTTACCAATAGAATAAACTTCCCAGTCTAATTTATTTAATTCAAAATCTTTAACATAACCTTTCCAGTTTTCCACCAGTCCTGGTGGAGATATTATTATTCCTTTTTTACCAAGAACATAACCAATTGAAGAGGCTATTATTGATTTTCCAAGCCCGACAACATCAGCGATAATAACACCATTGTTTTCTTCAATAATTGATACAGCCTGATTTACAGCGTCAATCTGATAACTAAATCTTCTGTATCCTTTACGTTCTAAAAGTTTCTCTAATCGTTTTAAAGGTTTTTCTGTGTGGAAAGAATCTATATAGGTTTTTAAAGAAAGAACATAAGCCCGATAGGGTGTGATCTCCTTTAGCGGTGTTTCATTTCGAATAACTTTTATTATTTTTTGTTTTATTTTTTCGTCTTCGGTTAACTTAACTGCCTTTCTCCATAATTCATCAAAGTATTTGTTTACTTCTGCCAATCCAAAGTCTGATATTTCTATATTAAATTCATTTTGCTTGGATAAACCGGACTTCGTCAGGTTGCTACTTCCTGTTATAAAAAGTTCATTTCTTATTATTTGATTATCTTTTAATTTTAGTATATATAGTTTTGCATGATTTGGCTCTCTGGTTTTTCTAATAATTAATCTATTTTCCTCTATCATCTTTAAGAAAAATTTTGACTTTTCATAAAAATCTTGTGTATCAAAATATTTAAAATTAAAAACAATTTTTATAGAGTTTACAAATTTGTCTATCCTTTCATCAATGCTTAATCGTCTATCCTCTCCATACTCATAAAGGGAGTAATTCCCTTTATCAACGTCTAAACCTACAAGTACCTTTAAAGTAAGGTCATTATTGTTTTTCAGGGCTTCATATATAGCATCTAATCCAGAGAAATAAAAAAAACCTACTAATATTTTAATCTCATCTGCTAATAGGATTATTTGGTTTAACCTACTTTCAAGATTAAGATTTCCTTTGTTTTTTACAATATACATCTGATTGAATTCCGTTATCTTATTGTTTTTGAATTATTATAATCAAAAATGACCAATGTTGAAGTATAAAAACTAAAATTCCCCCTTAACCCTGTACTATACTAAATGCTTTTTGGATATTATCTTTATTCTCTGTCTTTATTCCCCTAAGAGATATAAACGTTTCTAACACATCTGTTATCTTTTTTCTATCTACTCTATAAAACTTTTCAAGAACATAAACAACTTCAGCTAAAACGATTTCTTTTACTAAAATCTCTACCTCAAGACTTATAGCTCTATCTATTAGATTTTTAGCTTTTCCTGAGAGTTCTTCACTATCATCAAGTAAGTATCTCAGTATTACATTTGCATCAATCAGCTTTATGTTTTTCAATTAGAGCCTCTTTAAAAGCTTTTTTTTCTTCTTCTATTATCTGTTCTATTTTTCCTCTTTTGGTGTATTTCTTTAAACTTCCTGCAAGCTGTTTTAGAGGTTTTATTACAATCTCATCATCTTTTATCTCAACTGTGTAATATTCAGCTTTTAGTTTTTTTCTGTATTCTGCCGGAATTGTTATCTGCCCTTTCTTTGTCATTTTTGTTATAAACATCTGTCTATCCCAATAACCATGTATTACATACTTTTAAATGTAATACCTATACTGACAACTTTCAAACGAACATTTCCGATAGTATCACTTCAGCCGGATAGGACATCTTTTCTTTTTTGTGTCTTAAGTTTTTTATGTAAGATTCAGGAATAAGTTTTCTGAGTTCTATAAATGCTCCTTTGAAATTTTTCTTTATTTATATTCTTTTCTAATTCTTGCTTTATAATCCTCAATCTGTATTTAGAAAGAAGACCATCTCTTAAAATCTCTACAACTTGATTAAAAAACTCCCTTTCTTCCTCATTCCACATAGTTGGTCTTGAGCTTTTTAAAACACCAATTAGCTAGAGAACTTCTCTTTCTAAACATTCTTTTCAAGGGCGTCAGCTATAAGATGAAAACCGGATATATTGAAATACCCAACCAGAACATCAAATGCTTTTGTATCGTTTCCTATAATGTCTTTAAACCTTTCAACAAGAGTCTGTCCTTCTTCATTTGTGAAGAATGTTCTATCTGAGTGCATAACTACCTTATAATCTTCCCAATCCTCATAATCCTAATAGAAGGTTTCTTCAAGTCTATTGAGAAGTATATAACAAAGGCCTGACCTATTATATAGTCCTCAGGGACAAATCCCCAGAACCTACTGTCTCTACTGTTATCTCTATTATCCCCCATAACAAAGTAATGCCCATCAGGAACAGTTACAGGTCCAAAATCCTTTCCTTCTCCATCATCTATTTCCATCACAGTATAGCTGTATGGTTTTCCATTGCTCCTTACAGTTGTTTCTCTGTACATCTTTGCGATTTTTGTTCCATACTCTTCAAATTCCCCTATATGTTCTCTTTTCAATGGTTTTCCATTTATATAAATAATATCATTTCTTACCTCTACCACATCTCCGGGGAGAGCTATTATTCTCTTTATAAAATCAATCTTGGGATTTTCAGGATATTTGAAAACGATAATATCTCCTCTGTCCGGTTTTGCTATGCGGTTGTTATGATGGTAGAACGTAATTCCTGTAAATGGAATTCCAAAATCCCAACTTCCGTAAACTAATTTATTGACAAGGATAAAATCCCCAACCAAAAGCGTAGGTTTCATTGAACCGGACGGTATATTAAAAGCCTGAACCAGAAAAACCCTTATGAGAGAAACAACAATAAATATAAAAATGATTGTTTCTAATAAGCCTTTAAATCCTTTCTTTTTCTTCTTTTTTACCTCTTTATTTTCCTCTTCCATATAACCCCCGCTTTCACAAAAATAAACAAAAAAATTATACACGATAGATTTAGCTTTTCTTTGAATTATTAAAGGCATGGACTATAATATAGTTTAATTTACACACATTCCGGAGGTTTAAACCTTTATGCTAAATGAGTTTATAGAAGAAGCTCTAACGTTTGATGATGTTCTTCTACTACCACAAAAGTCCGAAGTTTTACCCCATGAAGTTGATGTAAGCTCATATAT
>WFXI01000002.1 GCA_015490675.1 Hydrogenothermaceae bacterium | reverse complement strand
CTTTTAGTCTTGCATCAGAAATAGAAAGAGAATTAATCAGCCAAAGAACAAAAGAAGCTCTAGCAAAAAGAAAAGCAGAAGGTAAAAAACTTGGCAGACCTAAAGGGTCCTACAGCTCCAAACTTGATAATAAAAAAGAGTATATAAAGGAACTCCTAGATAAAGGAGTATCAATAGCTAGTATAGCTAAAATTCTGGGAGTTCATTATCATACTGTTAGAAACTATATAAAAAGGCGTAATCTTAAGTAATTCTTCTTGTGAATCTATACAAATCTATACATTTTGCTATACAAAAATAGCATTTGCTATATAGGTATATAGCACTATATAGTAATGTATATAAAAATGTATAGTTTTGTATAGCAAGAAGGGTGTATTATGGCAAAGAAACAATTAAATATTCGTGTAGAGGAAAGTGTTTTAAAAAAACTAGAGGAATTATCAATACAGACAGGAAAGACGAAAACCCAACTTATAGAAGATGCTATACAATTGCTATATTCTCAAGAGAATCAAAGTAATAGCCAATTAGAAGTATTATCTAAACAAAATGAGCAGTTGCAACTAGCATTGAGCTCGTTAAAAACAATAATCGATGAAAAAGAAAAGAGTTTTAAGGAATTAAAACAAAGTTTTTCTATGATTATTCAAGAAAAAGAAAATACTATTAAAGAAAAAGACGCAAGGATAAAAGATTTACAAGAGATGATAGAAACTTTAAAAAATATTCAAAAGAGTAACAAGAAAAAATGGTGGAATTTTTGGAAATAAAATAATAATGTAAATATATATGGTTTTTGGTTATTCATTAAATTTAATTCTCTGAAGGAGACATAGCAATGAGAACTCTTGATAGAAAAATTAGAAAAAACATAGTTCTTTCAGCAAGTATAGAAAAAGAACTAAAAGAAATGGCTGAGTATTATAAAAAGCCTCAAAGTGTTTTAATTGAAGAACTTTTAAGAGAAAAATTAAAAGAATATAAAAAAATGAAAAGAAAAAAAGCTTTTGAGAAGATTGTTAAAAGAGCAAAATATTATGCAGGAATTACAGAAAATAAAACATTTCAAGAGTTAAAAGAGGAAATGGGAAGTGAATATTAAGAAAGTTTTCGTAGATGCAAATGTCATTATTGATACCTTTGATGAATCAAGAAAAGAACATAATACATCTATAAAAGCAATTGAATATCTCTTGTCTAAAGAAGAAATAGAACTATATACAAGTTGTGATTTAATAACAACAGTTTATTATGTGTTAAAAAAGAAATCTGGGAAAGAATCAATATACGATATAGAAAGTGCCCTAGATATATACAACCTTATTCCATTTTCTAATTATGAAATTAAAGAAGCAATAAATTTAATGAATAAAAACAAAAACTTTAAAGATTTAGAAGACACACTACAGTATGTATTAGCTAAAAAAGAAAGATGTGATTTAATTTTGTCAAATGATAAAGAATTTTATTCTCCTGATATACAAATATTTACTACTTCAGAGTTTATTGAAAAAATTGGAAGTAGATAGTTTGCAAACTTTGGGATATTGAAATTGCTCAAATGTCATAGAAATAAGAGATAACAATAATTTGCTAAGGGAAATTTTTTTTGTTATTATTTCAAGAGTTGGAAAATGAATATGAAAAATTGAAGGGTGGGTGCTGGCAACACCCCCCAACAACCAAACAACAAAACGGGAAAGTTACCGTTCAAATTAGCATTAATAATTTAACACCAAAGTTAAAATAAAACAAGTCGTTAAACGGGGGAAGTTGCCAGTGCCCTCCAAAAAAGGAGGGTAAGATGGCAACTAAAACCTTAGAAAAAACTAAATACGGAAAACTTACAGAAAGAACACCAACAAACTATCCCTTTAACTTAAGGGACGACCAACTATCAGCACCAGACACATATAAAGAAGACTACAACTACTGTCTAATACTAGTGGACCCACAGACCCAAAAACCAGTAGATATAAGAATAGTCAAAACCACAGCAACCCTTGAAACATTCATAAAAGACAAACACGG
>WFXI01000001.1 GCA_015490675.1 Hydrogenothermaceae bacterium | reverse complement strand
CTGTTTTATACATTTTCTGTGCAACTTCGTAGTGCTTCTTAGCAGTTTTATAAGCTTCTTCAGCTATTTTCATTCCTTCTTTTGCAAGTAATGCTCCTTTGTATGCTTTAATTACATTTAAGACAGTTTTTTGTTTTTCACTTTCTAGTTCCTTCTTTGTAGAATCTAAATCTTTTGTTTTCATTTTTATGGCAGTTGATATTTTAAATCCTGTAAAAATAGGCACTTCTAATTGAAGTTTTGTTTGCCAGTTGTTAACTTCAGGATAAGAAGGAGAGTTGAAATTAACTCCAAATCCTCCAAAAATAGGATTAAAAGCTGTCATATCAACATATTTGGATGATTCATTTATGTCTAATCTTTTTTGATTTAATCTATTCATCATTGCATAACCAGGATTGTTTGTTCTTAAGAAGTTTGCCCATAAAGTTAATTTTGGGTATCTAAAACCTTTTGTTGCATCTAGTTCAAATTCTTTTGCTTTAATAAGTTTTTTTTGAGATTTTATGTTGAATCCATTTTTTAAAGCTGTATTTATTGCTTCTTGCAAAGTTATTTCCTTAGCAAATACTAACCCACTAACTAAAAAACTAGAAAACAAAATTTTTTTTATCATTTTTACTAACCCCTCTAAGATTTTATTATAAGAAAATGCGAATATTATTATATGTGTATATAAAAATTTTTCAATATGATATTTATTAGATTAAATACCTCACAAGATTTTCTATATAAGAATAAAAATTAGGTCTATGATTGTATAATTTCAAGGAATGTAATCACATAATTTAATTAAAAAATTTTCTTATGTTGTTAAACTTTCGAAGAAATCAGGATCTAGTATTTCTATTTTTCCTCTTTCTGTGTTAATTAATCCTTCTTTTTTCCATTTGCTTATAATTCTTATTGCAGTTTCTACAGTTGTACCGGTCATTTCTGCAAGGTCTTGTCTTGTGATAGGAGCATTTATTACTAATTTCCCATTTTCTTCTCTTCCTATTTTTCTAGAAAGTTCAAGAAGTAAGTTAGCTATTCTACCTTCAACTTTTTCTGCGGCAAGACTCTTTAATCTATCATATGCTTCTAAAAGTTTTTTAGAAGCATCACAAGTTATTTTTACAGCAACAGCTGGATATTGAGTTAATAGTCTAACAAAATCTGCGTTAGTAATGTGTAATACCTTACTATCTATTAAAGCCTGTGCAGTATATGTGCTATCAGGTTTAGATTCACCTAAAACTAACCATCCAAATACCTCTCCTGGAGTTACAAGTCTCAATATTACAGTTTTACCATCAGCAGTTTCTTTTGTTAGTTTAACTATTCCTGTCTCTACAATATAAATTCCAGGTTCTTCATCTCCTTCAAAAAATATATAATCACCTTTTTTATATTCTCTTTCATGGAAATATCTAGCTATATTATCTATTTCATCGTCTTTTAAACCTTCAAAAAGATATATATTTTTTAAAAATTCCTTTTTATCCATGCTCCCATCTCCATAAATTCTTTATTATCTTATTATCTCACAGCATTGGATAATCCTAACATATATTTAAGATAATCGTCTGTAAACATTAGTCCAGCCCCTACATATATTCCTCTATACTCATCTACTAGCAAATCTGAACCTCCAAACTTAAAAAATAAAGGGGTTTTGTCAAATTTATAGAAAAATCCCATATCTAATTCTGGTGCGTTTGGTTCATCCCATGCATACTTTCTGTCAAACTTATAAACATCTACATTAAATCTAAAGTTTTCATTAAACCACCAATCTACAGCAGCTCCCGCAGAGGATTCTTTTATACCTGCTCTCACCCATAAATTTCCATAGTCTGTTTTCCAAACTTCTCTAGCATATTGAAGATCTATTAAAATATTCAAATCTCTTTTTGTTCTGGTTGACACAGAACCATTAGTGTTGACTTCTTCTACTTCAGAGATGTTTCCATTTGAATTAGATAATAATGACAAATATATATACCTATCATCTTTAGGCATTAATATAATAGAAGCCCCTGCTTTCCTATCTTTATTTCCTGTATGTTGTTCTCCAAATAGAGAAACATAGAGTTTAGATTCATTTATTACTTTAAATGGTTTGGAAAAATCTTTAATACCTTCATTTACTGTATTATAAAGGCTATCTTCATTTACTAGCTTTCCTAGGGTACCTTTTCCTTCATTTATTTTTGCTAAAATTGCATCAAGTTTTTTTGCTGACGATCTTATATACTTTACTGCATCTCTAATGTCACTTTGATTGTCAGATAGTATTTCTTTTGCTTTTTTGGATGCAACATTTATATTGTCTATAGTTTCTGGAAGTTTGTCCTCGAGCGTTTTTGCTACATTCCTTATACTTATAACTATTTGTCTAATATCATCTTTATTTTCCCCAGTTATTTCTTCAAGATTATCAGCTATTCTATTAAGTTTATTAACAAGAGGAGGTAAAGTTTTTCTTAAGTTAGATGTAATTTTTTCTATGTTTTCTATAGACTTTCTTAAGTTTTCTCTATTTTCTGCAACTACCTGTCTAGTTTCTATAGCTAAAGAATTAATATTATCTATAAGTTGAGTTAATCTTCCATTCCCTACAGCTTCATTTAAATTATCCATTAGAATTTCAAATTTTTTTGCTGCTACTGAAATGTCGTTAAAAGTATCTTCTGCAGAAGCTAAAGTTATAGTTCTCTTAATACTACTTTTTTCTTCTAAAATTTTGTTATTTGGAGAACCTGGGTCTATATAAACATATTTATCACCCATAAGACCCATAGTTTTGATATAGGCTTTAGCATCTGCATATATAGGTATATCTTTTTTTATAGCAACAACTACTTTTATCTTTTCATTTTCAAAATAAATATCCTTAACTTTTCCAGCTTTTAACCCTTTCACACTAACATCAGAACCTTTTGATAATCCTGAAACATCATCAAAATAAAGGAAATATTCTTTTGTATCTCCTGTCCAGTTTTTGCTATCAAATGTAATTATTAAATATCCAGATATTAAAGCTGTTAGTAAAACAAAAATTCCTACTTTAAAAGAAATACCACTCATTTTTTATCACTTTTCTATTATTGTTTCTTCTACTTTCATTCCAAAGTGTCTTCCAGCTTCTTCCACATATCCTAAAATTTCATCTCCAACTTTTAAATCAACTACAGAAATTAAAGAACCATCTGCTCCAACTACTCTTATTGTTTCTGCATTTTGTAATACTGCTGAAAGCTTTTTACCTTCATATTCTGCCTCTATTAGAAGCATAGGTCTTCTTTCTACCTTTGCTCTACCAACATAAACAACTCTTCCATTTCCTTCTGTATCATAAACCATAACCTCTTTTCCCGCAGAAAGTTCACATAGATAAACAG